>DATDCY010000337.1 GCA_036524115.1 bacterium
GGCTGGCCCAGGCGCGCGGTCAGGGCGTCGCGGAACGCCGCGCGCTCGGCGGCGTCCGGCGGCCGGAAGCGCCCGAGCGGGTCCTGGACGTCGATGAGGTTCAGGATCAGCGGCACGCCGCGCAGCAGCCGCGCCAGGTCGGCGGCGTCCTCGTCGCCGGTGTTGACCCCGGCGATCATGACCCACGCCACGTTGACCCGCCCCCGCCTCAGGCGCGAGCGCTCGCGGATCGCCTCGGCCAGTTCCTCGACCGGCCACGCCGCCTCGTGCGGCAGCAGGGCGCGGCGCTTGGCGCTCGTGGCCGCGGTCATCGAGACGAAGAGCCGGAAGGGGTGGCCCTCCGCGGTGAAGCGGCGGATCGCCGGCACGACGCCGGCGGTGCCGATGCTGATCGCCTTCGCGGCGATGCCGCCGCCCCCCGGCTGGGAGAGGACGTAGGCGG
Source organism: bacterium (assembly GCA_036524115.1). Taxonomy (NCBI): domain Bacteria; species bacterium. Next base: position 443 of record DATDCY010000337.1, read on the forward strand.
CGCGCAGCACCGCGTCGTAGTTGAGCAGCGGCTCGCCCATGCCCATGAAGACCGCGCCGGTCACCGGCCGCGGGCTCTCGGCGCGCAGGCGCAGGAACTGGCCGACGATCTCGTCGGCGGCGAGCGCCCGCGAGAAGCCGAGGCGGCCGGTCGCGCAGAAGGAGCAGCGCAGGGGGCAGCCGACCATCGAGGAGAGGCAGATGGAGGCCCGGGGCTTCTCGAGGGGGATGCGCACCGCCTCGACGCGCAGGCCGTCGCGGAGCGCCAGCAGGTACTTGACGAAGCCGTCGGCGGCCTCGCGCCGCTCGAGCACCTCCGGCGCGTCCAGCAGCGACTCGCGCGCCACCGCCTCGCGCGCCGCGCGCCGCAGCCCGCGCACCCGCGAGAGGTCACCGGCGAACCGGTTGACCGCGGCCGCGAAGATCCGCCGCGCCTCCCCCTCCTCGAGGCCGGCTGCCGCGAAGCGCTCGCGGATCTCGTGCGGGAGCAGGCCGCGCAGCGCGACGGGCGGGCCGGCGGGCGGCGGGGCAAGGCACCCGAGCCGGGCAGTCATGCGGGCGGCACGCGGCGGCACCCCCTAGGCATCGAGCGCCTGGCGCACGCGCCGCAGCATCTCGGTCGGCAACAGCGGCTTGGGCAGCACGGGGACCTGGAGTCCCCCGCCCGCCTCGTCGCCCAGGACGCCCGCGGCGTGCCCGCTCATGAAGAGCGCCCGGACGCCGGGGCACCGCGCGCGGATCGCCTCCAGCGCCTCCTTCCCGCTCATGCGCGGCATGACGACGTCGAAAAGGCACAGCGCGACCGCGTCCGCGTTCGCGGCGAAGACCTGCACCGCCTCCGCGCCGTCGCATGCGGCGAGCACGCGGTAGCCGGCGCCCTGGAGCACGTTCTGCGCCAACTCGCGCACGTTCTCGTTGTCCTCGGCCAGCAGCACGGTCTCGGTGCCGCCGCGGACCGGCTCAGGGGCGCGCGGCACCGCGGACTCCTCCACCTCCGCGGAGGTCAGCGGCAAGTAGAGCCGGAAGGTGCTGCCCTTGCCGACCTCGCTGTAGACGCCGATCTGCCCGTGGTGCTGCCGGATGATGCCGTGCACGATCGAGAGGCCAAGGCCCGTCCCCTTGCCCGTCTCCTTGGTCGTGAAGAAGGGCTCGAAGATGTGCTGGCGGGTGCGCTCGTCCATGCCGCCACCGGTGTCGGCGACCTCGATCAGCGCGTAGTGGCCCGGCGCGTCCAGGCCATGCACCGCCGCGGCCTCCCGGTCGCAGGCCATGGCCCGCGTGGCGATGACCAGGCGACCCCCGCCGGGCATCGCGTCGCGGGCGTTCGTGCACAGGTTCATCAGCACCTGCTCGAGCTGGCCCTTGTCGGCGACGGCCACCAGCCGGCCGCCCGAGAGGTTGAGGCTGACCTGGATGTCCTCGCCGAGCAGCCGCGCGATGATCTTGCCCATCCCGAGGATGACGCCGTTGACGTCCACCGGCGCCATCTGCATCACCTGCTTGCGGCTGAAGGCCAGGATCTGCCACGTCAGCTCCCCGGCCTTCTCCGCGGCCGCGAGCACCTGGTCGCAGTAGTGCTCCTGGCGGGTGCCGCGGCCCGCCAGCTCCCGGCCGAGGCTGGCGTAGCCGACGATCGCCATGAGCATGTTGTTGAAGTCGTGGGCGATCCCCCCCGCGAAGCGGCCGATGGCCTCCATCTTCTGGGCCTGGAGCAGCTGCTGCTGGAGGACCGTCCGCTCGCTGATGTCCACGAAGGCGACCACCGCCCCCATGACCCTCCCGTCCTGGACGACGGGGTGCGACCAGTACTCGACCGGGAAGCTCGTCCCGTCCGCGCGCCAGAAGACCTCGTCGGCAACGTGGACGCCGCGGGCCTCCCGGTACGCGAGGTAGATGCGGCAGTCGGCCTCCGGATAGGGGCTCCCGTCGGCGCGCGTGTGGTGGACGAGATCGTGCATGTTGCGGCCCAGCAGGTCCTCCTCGCGGACGAGGCCGAGCTGGCGCAGGCAGGAGGGGTTGCAGAACGTGCAGACCCCGGCCGTGTTCACGCCGTAGATCCCCTCGGCCGTCGACTGCAGCAGCAGGCGGATGTGCTCCTCCTTCTCCTGCAGCGACGCCTCCGCCCGGCGGCGGCGGTCCAGCTCGCGCGAGAGGTCCCGGCTGCGCTCGCGCACGCGCTCGAGGGCCCCGTTCACCGCCGCGCCGATGCGGTCGAACTCGGCCGTGCCCGTGGCCGGGACCTCGCGGTCCTCGTCGAGCGCCGCGACCATCGCCCCCAGCGGCTGGCGCAGCTGGACCCAGAGCAGCCCGAGGAGCGCCACCGCCAGGACAACCGCCCCGGCTCCGAAGAACAGCGGCAGGAAGGCGATCTCCCGCCGCAGCACCGCCGTGGCGTCGTGGCGCCCGACGGTGGTCACGACCCAGCCCCAGAGCGGGAACTCCAGCGTGCTGCAGTGCAGCTCCACGCCATTGACTCGCTCGGTGCAGTAGCCCGGCTCGCGCTGCGCTGCGACGGCGCGCGTCGCCGCGGGATCGAGCGTCGTCAGGACCAGCGAGCCGTCGGTCCCGGAGATCACGCCGCCGAGCCCGCCGCGCGACCAGATCTCGCCGATCTCCCCAGCGACCGTGCGCTGTTTGGCCTCGGTCACGACCGGGTTGCCCTCGAGCCGCGCGGTCGTCAGGTCGTGGGCCGCAACCTCCAGGGCGAATCCGACGTTGCCGCTGACCGTGAGCACCGTGAACTCGTGGTAGTCCTCGCGCACGCTCCGGGCGATGAAGACGAGCGCGACCACCATCATGGCCGAGAGCCCGCCGACCAGGAGCAGGGCGGGCAGCAGGAGCCGGGTGAGCAGGCCGGCCTTAACGGCTCTCATGCATCACGGCTTCGTACATGTCGCGCAGCCGCAGGACCGCGGGGAGGAATTCCGGCGCCGGCGCGGCGAAGCCGTTGGCGATCTCGTCGTCCCAGCCGCGCATCGTCTCGGCGTCTGCGGCGCGCTCCTTCGGGCGCAGCGGCAGCAGCGCGCCCGCGAGGCGCTCCCGGACGGCCGGCGACAGGGAGGGGAGCGCGACGAACGCGAAGTTCGGCAACTCCGCCGAGGCCTCGAGCAGGCGCACGGGCTCCTTCTCGAACTTGCGATAGAGGTTCTCCTTGACGCCCGCGCCCGCGATCTTGCGCTCGAGCAGCGTCGTCATCAGCTTGTCCTGGCTCTCGGCGTAGACCTCCTCGAAGGAGCCGGGGCCGAGGCCGGCGTCGCGCAGCATGCTCAGCGGAACGATGTGCGCCGCCGTGGAGCCGCGGAAGAAGCCGACCTTCCTGCCGCGCAGCCCCTCGGTCGACGTCACCGCGGGGTCGCTGGTCAGCAGCATCGCGCGGTAGACGGGCCGCAGGTCCTTCCCGAGCGCGACGACGAAGGGGACCGCGCCGCAGCGCGCGTTCACGCGACCCGCCGGCACCGGGCCGAGAAACGCGACGTCAACCTCCCCGGCGCAGACGGCCGCGATCATCTCGTCGTGGCTGGTGACCAGCTTCAGCGTCCACGGCTCGCCTGTCGCACGGCCGAGGTACTCGACGAACGGCGTGTAGAGCTGCCACATCCGCTCGGGAGCGTAGAAGGGAATGATCGCGAGGGTGTGCACGGGAGCCGTGCCGCTCTCGACGGCACGCAGCGGCGCGGGGGCCAGGACACCGAGCGAAAGGGCGACCAGGACGAGCATCCGCGGCACGTACATCGCATCCCCCCTCGTCCCGCGCGCTCACGGAGGCCAGCGCATCCCGCGGCCCGGAGCCGCGTTACGGGCAGCAGTTTCCTCCCGTCGCAGCGCGCCGTCAAGATGCCCGGCGTGCCGCGGGACGACCATCAGAGCCCGAGGTATGCGCGCCGGACGTCGGGGTCCGCGAGCAGCTCGGCGCCGCTGCCCCGCAGGCCGATGCTTCCGTTCTCGAGGACATACCCGCGGTGGGCCACCTGGAGCGCAAGGTGCGCGTTCTGCTCGACGAGGAGGATCGTCGTCCCCCGCTCGCGGTTCATCCGCCCGATCGTCTCGAAGATCTGCCGCACCACGAGGGGGGCCAGCCCCAGGGAGGGCTCGTCGAGGAGCAGCAGCCGCGGCGCGGCCATGAGCGCCCGGCCGATGGCGAGCATCTGCTGCTCGCCGCCGCTGAGGGTGCCGCCGGGCTGCGCGCGGCGCTCCGCCAGCACCGGGAAGAGCGCCCAGACCGCCTCGCGGTCGCGGCGCACCCCGGCCGGATCGCGGCGGAGGAAGGCGCCCATCTCCAGGTTCTCGGCGACCGACAGCCGCGGGAAGATGCGGCGCCCCTCCGGAACCTGGACGACACCGAGGCGCACGATCTCCGCCGGCGCGAGCCCATGGATCGGCCGCCCCTCCAGGAGGATCTCGCCGGCGCGCGCGCGGACGACGCCGCTGATCGCCATGAGCGTCGTGGTCTTGCCCGCGCCGTTGGCGCCGATGAGCGTGACGATCTCGCCCGCCCCCACGGAGAGCTCGACACCGGCGAGCGCCTGGATCGCACCGTAGCCGGCGGCGACGCCGCGCAGCTCCAACAACACGGCGTCGCTCACGCGCCCCCCAGGTAGGCGCGGATCACCCCGGGGTCCGCACGCACCTGTGCCGGCGTCCCCTCGGCGATGCGGCGGCCCGAGTCGAGCACGACGATGCGCTCGGCGAGCCCCATGACGAGGCGCATGTCGTGCTCGATGAGCAGGACCGTGACGCCGTCCTCGTCGCGCAGCCGCCGGATCAGTTCGTCGAGCTCCGCGGTCTCGCGCGGGTTCATCCCGGCGGCCGGCTCGTCCAGGAGCAGCAGCAGCGGCCCGGTGGCGAGGGCGCGGGCGATCTCCAGGCGCCGCTGCAGGCCGTAGGGGAGGTTCCCCGCGCGCTCGCCCGCGAGGGCGGCGAGGCCGACCTTCGCGAGCAGCGCTTCAGCGGCGGCGGCGATGTCCCGCTCCTCCGCGCGCGTGGCCGGGCCGCGCAGCACCGCCCCGAGGACGCCGGCGCGGGTGCGCGCGTGCCTGCCGACCATGACGTTCTCGAGCGCGGTCATCGCGGGGAAGAGACGGATGTTCTGGAACGTGCGCGCGACGCCCAGCGCGACGACCCGGTCCGGCGGGAGGCCGCGCAGCGACACCTCCCCGTCCCCCGGGCGGTGCAGGACGATCCGGCCCGCCGTGGGCGCGCAGAGGCCGGTGAGGGTGTTGAAGAGCGTCGTCTTGCCGGCGCCGTTGGGCCCGATGAGGGCCGCGATCTCCCCGGCGCGCACACGCAGGTCGACGCCCTCGAGGGCGCGCACGCCGCCGAAGGAGACGCTCAGCGACGCGGCCTCGAGCAGGGTCACCCCGGCGGACGCGGCGAGGGCGGCGGCGGGCACCGCGGCGGGCGCGCCCGTCA
>DATDCY010000338.1 GCA_036524115.1 bacterium
GCAGCAGCGGCTCGTCACGCTCGGCCTCGGCGGTGAGCGCGGCCAGCGCCTCGCGGCAGCGCCCCGGGTCGCGCGCGGCCCGCACCGCCGCGAGCCGGGCGACCTGCTTCTCGCGCACGGCGCGGTTGTCGACGGTGAGCACGTCGATCTGCTCCTCGCGCTCGGGGCGGTAGCGGTTGACGCCGACGACCGTCTCGTCGCCGCGGTCGATGCGGGCCTGCCGGCGCGCCGCCGACTCCTCGACGCGCCGCTTCGGCAGGCCGCTCTCCACGGCGCGGGTCATCCCGCCGAGCGTCTCGATCTCCTCGATCAGCGCGCGCGCCTCGCGGGCGAGCTCGTCCGTCAGCGCCTCGACGTAGTAGGAGCCGCCGAGCGGGTCGACGACCTTCGGGATCCCCGTCTCCTCGCGGATGATCAGCTGCGTGTTGCGGGCGATGCGCGCCGAGGCCTCCGAGGGCAGGGCGAGCGCCTCGTCGAAGGAGTTGGTGTGCAGCGACTGCGTGCCGCCGAGGACGGCGGCGAGCGCCTCGAGCGCCGTGCGCACCACGTTGTTGTACGGGTCCTGCGAGGTCAGGCTCCAGCCGGAGGTCTGGCAGTGGGTGCGCAGCATGAGCGAGCGCGGGTCGCGCGGCGCGAACTTCCCGCGCATCAGCTCGGCCCAGAGGCGGCGGGCGGCGCGCAGCTTGGCGACCTCCATGAAGAAGTTCATGCCGACGCCGAAGAAGAAGGAGAGCCGCGGCGCGAACTGGTCGACGGCGAGGCCGGTGGCGAGCGCGGCGCGCACGTACTCGACCCCGTCGGCGAGCGTGTAGGCCAGCTCCTGGACCGCCGTGGCGCCCGCCTCCTGGAGGTGGTAGCCGGAGATGGAGATCGGGTTGAACTTCGGCGCGTTCGTCGCGCACCAGGCGATGATGTCCGCGCAGATCTTCATCGAGGGCACGGGCGGGTAGATGTAGGTGTTGCGGACGAGGAACTCCTTGAGGATGTCGTTCTGGATCGTCCCGTTGAGCGCCTTCGCCGGCACGCCCTGCTCCTCGGCGGCGACGACGAACATCGCCATGACCGGCAGCGCCGCCCCGTTCATCGTCATCGAGACCGACATCCGGTCCAGCGGGATGCCGTCGAAGAGGATCTTCATCTCCTCGACGGAGTCCACCGCGACCCCCGCCTTGCCGACGTCGCCGACGACCCGCGGGTGGTCCGAGTCGTAGCCGCGGTGCGTGGGCAGGTCGAACGCCACGGAGAGGCCGGCCTGGCCGGCGGCGAGATTGCGGCGGTAGAAGGCGTTGGAGTCCTCGGCCGTCGAGAAGCCCGCGTACTGGCGGACCGTCCAGGGGCGGTGCGCGTACATCGTCGCGCGGACTCCGCGCGTGAAGGGCGCGAAGCCCGGCGGCACGTCGAGCCCCTCGATCTGCGCCAGGTCGGCCGCGGCATACAGCGGCCGGACCACGATGCCTTCGGGCGTTGCCCAGGAGAGCCCCGCCGGGTCGGCCTTGATCTCCTCCCGGGCCAGGGCCGCCCAGTCGGGCCGCCCGTGCGCCTGCGCCTCCGTCATCCCGCTCCTCCCCCAAGTTGGCCGATAAATTGTACGCCGGAAGCGCCGGATCCGGAAGCTGCCGGCGGCGACATCGCGAAGACGCTTGACATCGCGGGGGGCGGACGGTATCCATGTGCGCAAGGAGAGAACTGTGGAACGCGCCCGACGCCGCCTACCGGGGACCTTCCCCCGCTGCCTGGCCCTTGCGGCCGCCGTCACGTGCGCGCTGCCGCTGCAGGCCGGCGCCATGCTGCGCCCCACCTGCGACATCGCGGAGCGCTTCAGCGTCGACCCGCGCGCCGAAAAGGACGCACAGGGGCGGTACGTCTGGTTCGCGAGCGGGCCCTGGGCCTGGGATCGCGGCACGACCATGCTCGCATCGGACGGGGCGGCCGCCGGGACATTCATCTGGAACTCCGGCAGTCACTTCACGGGCGCGCTGAAGCTGCGCCTGCGCCTGGTGGACTCCGCGGACGGTGCCAAGGCGCGCGCGCGTCTGATCTTCGCCCAGGATGCGGCGCGGGGCGCCCACCGCTGGCTCGAGGTCGTCTCCGGCAACCCGGGGCGCGTGACGCTGGGGCAGACCGGTACGATCGGGGCGTCCGGGCCGGGGGTGATCCAGTCCTGGCGCACGCCCGTTGCCGCTGGCGCCTGGCTGGACGTGGCCCTGAGGATCGCGGGGGACAAGACCGTCACCGCCAGCCTCGGGGGCAGGAATCTCTTCACCGCGGCCGTGGCGCCGCTGATCGCGGGCAAGGTTGGCTTCGCCTCCGTGGCCGGCAAGGTCGAGTTCGAGGAGTTCTCCTTCACCGCCGACCCCGACAGCGAGCCCTGTGTCGAGTGCCACGCGGGGACGTTCAGCGTGCCCCGGGGCGCCGACGTCTATCCGCAGGGCCAGGACGTCTACGCGTGGTGGGACGGTCGCCGCTGGGACGCGACCGCCGGCCCGCGCGGCGACCCGGCGCAGCAGCAGGGGGGGCACGGCGACCCGGCCGGGGAGGCCGCACTGAGCTGTGCCGGCGCCAGCAGTTGCCACGACATGCGCCTGCCCCGCCCCGAGGACCACCGCAACGGGACCCGGGAGGGACGGGGCCATCGTTCGGTCAATTCCTTCCACCTGCGGGAAAACGCGATCGTCGCGGAGCCGGCGAACACCTGGGACGCGCAGTTGGCCGCCGACACCTTCTGCGCCCAGCAGTGCCACTACGCCCTCGTGCTCGGGCGGACCCATCGCCACGGGGACTACCCCGTGACCGGCGCCGTGCAGCTCGGCCAGACGGGCACCCGGATGTACGGCGAGCTGCTCCCGATCCCGGTGGACAGCGACGCCACGACGCGGGCGCTGGCGACGACGCCGGACTACGCCCCCTGCTTCTCCTGCCACGACCCGCACGGAACCGGTTCCCCGGATGGCGACACGCCTTCGAACAAGATGCTCCGCATGGAGTGGAAGAACGACCTCTGCCGCGTCTGCCATATTTAACGGCAGACCGCTGATAAGGGCCCATCTGCGGCGTCGCGCTCCTCCCGTCTCCCTGCGGCGCACACGAGTGCGCCTCAGTCGCCGGATCGTCGCGCTTCTTGCATCTGGACCCTTCTGAGCGGTCTGCCAAGCCCGTTCCCCTCAGAGGAATGACGGGCAATCTCTGACGCAGCCCCGGGAAAAGAAAAGGGGCGGGGGAGTGACCCCCGCCCCTTGATCGGTCGTTTCGATTACGGGCAGCCGTCGTCGGCCACGCCGTCGCAATCCTCGTCGATGCCGTTGGCGCAGATCTCGGGGACGCCGTCCGTGCCGTCGCAGTTCTGATCGATGCCGTCGCATGCGTCCGCGGCGCCAGGATGGATCGTCGCGTCGAGGTTGTCGCAGTCCCCCTGGATGCCGGCGTCGGGTGCCATCGGGGTCCAGGACATGGAAACCACACAGGCGTCGAACCAGACCTGGAGGCTCTCCGTACCGGTCGTGAAGTACCCGTCGCCGTCGCGGTCGAAGTATCCCGTGACCGTGGGGTTGCCGGAGGCGTCGGTGCCGCGCGACTGGTAGTAGACGGCGCAGGCGTTGTCCGTCGAGCCGTCGCGGTCGTCGTCCCGCCCGTTGTTGCACCACTCGGCGTAGCTGCCGCTGCGCGAGTTGAGGAACCAGGCCATGTCGGGGTTGATGAGGCAGTTGGTGTCGTCGACGTCGCCGTTCTCGGTGGCGGTGTACTGCCCGCTGGGGGCGGTGAGGCACTGGGGCGTGCCGGTGCCCGCGCCGTCGGCGTCGGCGTCCGTGTAGTAGTTGGTGCAGGAGACGTTGGTCGGCGTGCCGTCGCAGACCCAGCCGGAGGCCCCGCGCCTGACGTACTGCCCCTCTGCGCAGGAGGGCAGGCCGATGTCACCCGCAGGCCCGGCCGGCCCCTGGGCCCCCTGGCAGTCGAGCACGCTGCAGAAGCCGTCCAGGTTCTTGTCCTCGCTGCCAACGGTGCAGTACCCGTCCCGGTTCAGGTCCCAGCAGTTCTGCCCGCAGTCGGCCGGGGTGCAGGTGCCGCTGCCGTTCTTGTCCTCGGTGGTCACGTCGCACTGCCGGTTCTTGTTGAGGTCCCAGCAGTCGTACCCGTTGAAGCCCGTCCACCCGCGAAGCCCCTGCGGCCCCGTGGCGCCCGTGGTCCCGGTCGGCCCGACAGGTCCGGTCGGTCCTGTGGGGCCTGCAGGACCGTTCGCCGGGCCCGTCGCGCCGGTGGCGCCCGTGGCTCCCGTCGCACCCGCGGTCCCGGCCGGCCCGGTCGGCCCCGTCGCGCCCGAGGTCCCCGCACTCCCCGTGGCCCCGGTGGCGCCCGTCGCGCCCGCTGCCCCGGCCGTGCCCGTCGTGCCCGTCGCGCCCGTTGTCCCCTGGGGCCCGGTGCAGTCGGCTGCCGTGCAGGAGGTGTCTCCGTTGATATCCTCGTTCCTGGGATCCCCGGGCGGGAAGATGGTGCACAGCCCGTCGCCGTTCAGGTCCCAGCAGGAGAGGCCGTAGGAGGGCCCCGTCGGCCCCAGCGCGCCGGTCGCCCCGGTCTCGCCGGTCGGCCCGACGGGCCCGGTCGCACCCGTCGCGCCGTCGATCCCCGCGGACCCGGTGGGCCCCGCCGCGCCGGCGCAGTCCAGGGCGTTGCAGCCGTCGCCGCCCACGACGTCCTCCGCCGGGTCGCAGACGCCGTTGCCGTTGGTGTCCCAGCAGGACGTGCCCGCCGGCCCCGCGTTCTCGCTCGTGGCGCTCCACAGCGCGTAGGGGGCGAGCTGCAGCGGCGTGAGGCCGATCCGGAGCCATCTCGTCCCCGACCGGTACTCGAGCTTGACCTTGAGCTGCTTCGAGAACTGGTCCTCCGACGGGAGGGGGACGACGCTGCCGAGCATGTGCTTGACGGTCTTGCTCGTCCGGAGGGTATAGGCCTTGGTCTCGGACCAGATCGTGACGTAGGACTCATCGATCAGGCTGAAGCGGAACGTCCGCGGCACCGTGCTCAGCGTCAGCTTCGTCGTGTACGAGTACGGGATCTGCCGCAGCACCGCCGCGGTCGCCGGCGCAGGCCCCGGCAGAACCCCTCCGAGGAGCGCGAGGAGGACCAGACTTGCGAGCAGCGCCTTTGACCTGTGGTGGATCACGACTCAACTCCTCCCTGTCAGTCCTGCTTGTCAGCCGTTGCCTGGGCGTAGCCGATGTGCTGCAGCGCCTCGGTCATCTCGCCGAGGATCGCCGGGTCGTCGATGGTCGCCGGCATGTTGTAGGGCTCGGAGTCGGCGATGCGGCGCATGATGCCGCGGAGGATCTTGCCCGAGCGCGTCTTGGGCAGCCGCTTGATGACCGTCGCGGTCTTGAACGCGGCGACCGGGCCGATCTTCTCGCGCACCATCGCCACGACCTCCTTGACGATCTCGGCCTCGGGGCGGCTGACCCCGGCCTTGAGCACGAGGAAGCCGAGCGGCACCTGCCCCTTGAGCTGGTCGTGCACGCCGATCACCGCGCACTCGGCGACGTTCGGGTGCGAGGCCAGCACCTCCTCCATCGCGCCGGTCGAGAGGCGGTGGCCCGCGACGTTGATGATGTCGTCGGTGCGGCTCATGACGTGCACGTAGCCGTCGTCGTCGATGATGCCGGCGTCGTACGTCTGGTAGTACCCCGGGAAGGTGTCGAGGTAGGTCTTCTTGAAGCGCTCGTCGGCCCGCCAGAGCGTCGGGAAGTTGCCCGGCGGGAGCGGCAGCCTGATCACCAGCGCGCCGAGGGTGTTGCGCCCGACGTCCTGCCCCTCGTTGTCGAGGACGCGGATGTCCACGCCGGGGACGGCCTTCGTCGGCGAGCCGGGCTTCACGGGCAGCGGCTCGATGCCCATGCAGTTGGCGCAGATGGCCCAGCCGGTCTCGGTCTGCCACCAGTGGTCGATGACCGGGACCTTGAGGATCTTCTCGGCCCAGAGCAGCGTGTCGGGGTCGCAGCGCTCGCCCGCGAGAAAGAGCGTCTTGAACCCGGCGAGGTCGTACTTCTTCAGGTACTCGGCGTTCGGGTCGTCGCGCTTGATCGCGCGGAAGGCGGTCGGCGCCGTGAAGAGCGCGCGCACCTTGTGCTGCGAGATCACGCGCCAGAAGGCGCCGGGGTCCGGGGTGCCCACCGGCTTGCCCTCGAAGAGGATCGTCGTGTTGCCGTTGAAGAGCGGCCCGTAGACGATGTAGGAGTGCCCGACCACCCAGCCTATGTCCGAGGCGGCCCAGAAGACGCTCCCCGGCGGGCAGTCGTAGATGTTGTTCATCGTCCACTGCAGCGAGACGATGTGCCCGCCGTTGTCGCGGACGACGCCCTTGGGCTGCCCCGTGGTGCCCGAGGTGTAGAGGATGTAGAGCGGGTCCGTCGCCGAGACCATGACGCAGCCGTGCGGCCTGGCCTTGGCCATCGCCTCGTCCCAGTCGATGTCGACCCCGGGGTGCAGCGCGGCCTTCGCCATCGGCCGCTGCAGGATCAGGCAGCGCTCGGGCTTGTGGCGGGCCATCCGGATCGCCTCGTCGAGCAGGGGCTTGTACTCGATGACCTTCTTGATCTCGATGCCGCAGGAGGCGCTGATGATGACCTTCGGCTCGGCGTCGTTGATGCGCACGGCCAGCTCGTTGGCGGCAAACCCGCCGAAGACGACCGAGTGCACGGCGCCGAGACGGGCGCAGGCGAGCATCGCGACCACCGCCTCCGGGACCATCGGCATGTAGATGATGACGCGGTCGCCCTTGCCGACGCCCAGGTCGGCGAGCGCGCCGGCGCAGGTGGCCGTCATGTCGCGCAGCTCGCGGTAGGTGAAGCTCTTGACGGTGCCGGTGACCGGGCTGTCGTAGATCAGCGCCGCCTGGTCGGCGCGCCCTCCCTCGACGTGGCGATCGAGCGCGTTGTAGCAGGAGTTGACCAGCCCCCCGGTGAACCAGCGGTAGAACGGGGCGCTGCGGTCGTCGAGGACCATGTCCCACTTGCGGTGCCAGGACACCTTCTCGCCGGCCTCGCCCCAGAAACCGTTCGGGTCCTTCAGGGAACGCGCGTAGACGTCGTCGAACCGACCCATCAAGCCTGCCCCCCCTTGCCGTCGCCTGCGCCGCCGCAGGGGCTCCCGCCCCGCCAGCCAACCTGTGCCTAGAATCGCATTGTGTGACCCCGGGCACGGGGTGTCAAGATGGGGTCGAAGCGGGTGTGTTGGCGGGCAGGTACGACGCGGGGCGCCGCGGCGATTGCCGGGCGCCCCGGGGGGAAGGGCAGCGGGGCCTTACGACCCCGCGACGACCTGGTAGGCCAGCACGCCCTGGACGAAGACCGGCTTGAAGAGCGTGTCCCCGAAGCGAAAGACGTTCGCGCCCCCGGCCTTGTCCTGCGTGTACCCGTCCGGCAGGTAATACACCGTCAGGCCGGCGGGCGGGCTGACGACCGCATAGCCGCCGGCCTGCTCGGCGAAGAACGTGCCGAAGAAGTACCAGTACGTCTTGTCCCCGAAGGGGATGCGCACGCTCGCGGCCGGGAGGGCGGGGACCATCGCGCCGGGGGGCGCCGTGACCACGATGTACGTCGTGCCCTGCTGGAGCCAGAAGATCCCCCGGTCGTAGAAGTAGGAGACGCCGCCGGCCTGGACGGGCGCGGCGCCCGGACCCGGCGCCTCGGTGCTCGTGTAGCCGGGCTTGCGATAGTACACCCCCCGCGGTGCCCGCAGCGCGGCCTGGCTCGCCTCGAGGATGGACTGGAAGTAGGCGTCGCTCTCGGCGGCGTCCTTCTGGCGGGTCTGCTCCAGCTCGTCGCGGCGCACGGCGCGGCCGGCCTCGCGGGCCTGCTCCTCCTGGGTGGAAATGGCATTGCGCTGCATTTGCATGAGCGTCCAGTCGTAGTTCCAGGACCCGCCCCACCCGCCGTTCCAGTCGTCCCAGTCGCTGGCGAAGGTGGCCCTGCCGCGGCGCTGGGCGACCTCGACGCGGCCGCGGTCGGCCGCGGCGGCCACCTGGCCGAGCAGCAGCACCGCCCAGAGGCCGGCGATGGCCGCTCCGAGCGCCCGCGCGACACTCATGACGGCGCTCATGGCGTGCCTCCCGTTTCCGGCATGAGTCGGAAGTCGCACTGCGTGGCCCCCGCCGGCGGCGCGAACGTGAAGAGGTCGTCGCCGAGATTCGGCGAGAAGTCCCAGCTCAGGAAGGTCGCCGAGAACTCCGGCGTCGCCGGCTGCTCCCGGAAGCTGACCACGATCCGCTTGATCGTGGGCTGCAGCCCGCCCTCGATCCAGAACTGCCAGTCGCTCTTGTCGCCGCTGAAGGCCAGGTGCTCCACGGTCGTCCCGCCCATCGTCGCGGAACCGACGGCGAAGCCGCGCCGGATCCGCGCGAAGGCCCGCTTCGCCGGGTCCTCGCGGAGCAGCAGCGCGAGCGGCGGCGTGAAGCCGAGCTTGTCGCGCATGCCGCCGAGGAAGTCCTCCAGGGACGCGGCGCTCGGATAGCAGGCGTAGACGTTCGTGCCCACGTCCAGGAGGGTGAACGACTTGCCGTCGTACCAGGAGCGCGTCGAGCGCTGCTCGCCGTCGTAGCTCACCCGCAGCCGGTCCGGGCGGCGCAGCTCCGTCTCGATGCGCCCGGTGAACTGCACCCGCTGGCCGGAGGGCAGCGTGGTGTCGCTGGTGACCTCGGCGACGAAGGAGAACGCCTTCGCCGACGAGAGCCGGTCCAGCGCCGACCGCAGCAACCGGTAGGCCACCGGGTCGAACCCCGCCTGGGGCGTCGTTGGGGACGTCTCCGGCGGCGCGGCCGGTGGAGCGGCCCGTGGTGCGTCGGCCGCGCGCAGCGGCTGGACGCCGGGGAGGAGCCCCGCGGCCAGGCAGACGAAGAGCCCCGATACCGCAAGTCGCATTCGCGCCTTCATTCCGTGCCTCCCGATTGCCCGCTGACATCGGACCCCCCGCGGGCGGCCGCAGAGAGCGTCTCTCCCACCTGATTCACAACTTATGGGGTTCCGGAATTCTGTCAAGACCCCGGCGGCGCCTGGCTGCCCGTGGCTTGACAACGCTGCCCCGCGGCGAGAGCATGCGCGCTCCATGGCACGCCCCGACCTGCGCGAGATCCGCTTCAACTACACGTCCGCCGACGACCGGCAGGTCGTGCTGTTCCTGCTCGGCCCCGAGGGCTGGGCGGCCATCGAGCGCCTGCGCGAGCGGCGCGTGACCGGGAGGCTGTCGCGCCTGCTCATGCGCGTCCTCGGCGAGGTCTTCATCCACCGGCGCAACCCCTTCCTCGCCGAAGAGCTGCTGGCCGACCCGCGCCGCCGCCGCCGCCTCTTCGGCGCGCTCGCGGACGACCTCGGGCTCATCCGGCGCCAGGCGGGCGCCGACCCGCTGGTCGCCGAGCTGGTCGGGCGGGCGGACGCGCTGGTGGCGTCCTTCCGGCGGGAGGTGGACGGGCTCCCCGCGGAGCGCGAGCGCATCCGCCGCCGGCTCGGGGCGGTGATCGGCCCGGCGAACGTGCTCTTCGACCCGATCACGCTCGTGGCCCACGCGACCGACGCGACGGACTGGCGCCTGCACCTGCCGGTGGCCGTGGCGACGCCGACGCAGGCCATGCAGGTGCAGCCGCTGCTGGCGGCGCTGGCGGCGCTCGGGTTGCACGCCGTCCCGCGCGGCGCCGGCACCGGCCTGACCGGGGGGGCGGTGCCGCTGCGCCCGCGCTGCGTCGTCGTGAACACCGAGCGCCTCGACCGCATCCTCGGCGTGGAGGAGCGGGCGTTCGCGCTGCCGGACGGGCGGGAGGCGCGCGCGAGCGTCATGAGCGTCGAGGCGGGGGTCGTCACGGAGCGCGCCATGGAGGCCGCCGAGCGGCTCGGGCTGGTCTTCGCGACAGACCCGACGAGCGCCTGGGCCTGCACGATCGGCGGCAACGTGGCCGAGAACGCCGGCGGCAAGACCGCGGTGCGCTACGGCACCTGCATCGACAACCTGCTGGCCTGGACCATCGCGATGCCCGCGGGGACCTTCACCGTGCGCCGCCTCGATCATCCGCTGCGCAAGATCCTCCCCGGCGACACGGTGCGCTGGCGCGTGGAGGACGCCGGCGGGCGCGAGGTGCGCGAGGTCGCGCTCGCCGCGGCCGAGATCCGCCGCCCGGGGCTCTGGAAGGACATCACGAACAAGGCGCTCGGCGGGCTCCCCGGCCTGCAGAAGGAGGGGACCGACGGCGTGATCACGTCGGCCGAGTTCCTGCTGCACCCGCGGCCGGCGGCCGGCACGACCCTCTGCCTGGAGTTCTTCGGCGAGGACATGGACGAGGCGAGCGAGGTGATCCTCGAGCTGACGCAGGCGCTCACGCACGGGGAGCTCGCCGCGCTGGAGCACTTCGACGGGCAGTACGTCCGCGCGATCGAGTACCGCGTCAAGGCGGCGCGCGCCGGCACGCCCAGGGCGGTGCTGCTCGCGGACCTGGCCGGCGACGATGCGGCGCAGCTCAAGCGCGCGGTGGCGACGGTGCGCGCGCTGCTCGACCGCCGCGCCAACACCGAGCTGGCGGTGGCGCGCGACGCCGCGGAGGCGGCGCGCTTCTGGGCGGACCGCAAGCGCCTCGGCGTGATCGCCGCGCGCACGAACGCCTTCAAGCTCAACGAGGACGTCGTGCTGCCGCTGGCGGCGCTCGCGCAGTTCTCCCGCTGGGTGGACGCCGTCAACCTCGAGGAGGAGCGCGAGAACCAGGAGGCGCTCGTGCGCCGGCTGCGCGACTTCTTCGAGGAGGGGCCGCCGGCCGAGGAGGCGGCGTGGCCGGAGGCGCAGGTCGGGCGCGCGCTGGCGCTGTGCGAGGAGGCGCTCGAGACGCTCTCGTGGGAGGACGCCGAGCAGATGCGCGGCGGCGCGGCCGTCGAGGGGCTGCTCGGGCAGCTGCGCGAGCTGGCCCGCGGCTCGCAGGAGCTCGCGGACGGGATCGAGGGGATCGTCGCGCACGTGCGCTCGCGGCTCGTGGTGCTGGCGACGCACATGCACGCGGGCGACGGCAACGTGCACGTGAACATCCCGGTCATGTCCAACGACCGCGGGATGCTCGGGCGCGCGGAGGCGGCGGTCGACCGGCTCATGGAGCAGGTCGCGGCCCTCGGCGGCGTCTGCTCCGGCGAGCACGGCATCGGCGTGACCAAGCTCAAGTACCTCGATCCGGCGCTGCGCGCGGCGTTCGCCGACTACCGGCGCGCGGCCGACCCCGGCGGGCTCATGAACCCGGGGAAGCTGGAGGACCTGGACGCGCTCGAGCTGATCTTCACGCCGTCGTTCAACCTGCTGGAGCTGGAGGCGCGCATCCTGCGGCACGGGCGGCTCGAGGAGCTGGCGCTGCGCATCGCCCACTGCGTGCGCTGCGGCAAGTGCAAGCCGGACTGTTGCGTCTTCTACCCGGGGCGGGGCCTCTTCTTCCACCCGCGCACCAAGAACCTGGCGATCGGCGCGCTGATCGAGGCGCTGCTCTACGACTCGCAGCGCGAGCGCGCCGGGGCCTTCGAGCTGCTGCGGAATCTCGAGGAGGTCGCCGACCACTGCACCCTCTGCCACAAGTGCCGCAAGCCCTGCCCGGTGGGCATCGACACCGGGGCGGTGTCGGTCCTCGAGCGCGAGATCCTCGCGGGCCACGGCTTCAAGCGCTCGCCGCTGGCGACGCGCGCGACGCTCGCGTACCTCGAGAGCACGTCGGCGCCGCTCAACCGGGCGTTCCGCGCCGCGGTGCTCGGCGCCGGCGGGGCCGCCCAGCGCCTGGCCGTCCGG
>DATDCY010000339.1 GCA_036524115.1 bacterium
GTGAACCCGCGGAGCGGCGCGTCCGGCCTGAGCACCAGGCGCCGGCCGTCGTCCTCCAGCGACGCGTGCACTGCGATGCCCGCGCCCGCGGCGCCCGAGGCCAAGTAGGGCCCTCGTGAGCGCCGCCGCCCGCGGCTTGCACCGGAGAAGCACCGCGGCCCTCGCGGGCGCCGTCGCGATCGGGATGGCGCTGGCGCTCGCCGGCTGCCGCCGGGAGGAGCCGGCGCCGAAGCCGGCGGCCACCGCCGGCGGGGAGCAGGGGCCGGAACGGGGCGACACGATCGTCGTCGGCAGCATCGGCGACGCCTCCAACCTGCTGCCGGCGCTGGCCGCGGACAGTTCCTCCTTCGAGATCATCGGGCTCGTCTACAACGGGCTCGTCCGCTACGACAAGGACCTGAACATCGAGGGCGAACTGGCCTCCTCGTGGGAGGTCTCGCCCGACGGATTGCAGATCACGTTCCATTTGCGGCCGAACGTGAAGTGGCACGACGGCGCGCCGTTCACGGCCGCGGACGTCGAGTTCACCTACCGGACGATGGTCGACCCCAAGACGCCGACCGCCTACGGCGAGGATTTCAAGCAGGTCAAGAAGCTCGAGGTGCTCGACCCGCTGACGGTCCGGGTCACCTACGGCGAGCCGTTCGCGCCGGCGCTCATCTCCTGGGGCTTCTCGGTGATGCCGAAGCACCTGCTCGAGGGCAAGGACCTCACGAGTTCGCCGCTGGCGCGCGCGCCGGTCGGCACGGGGCCGTACCGCTTCGCCGAGTGGAAGACGGGCGAGAAGATCGTCCTCGAGGCCTGGGACGGCTACTGGGAGGGGCGGCCGAACATCGACCGCTACCTCTACCGGATCATCCCGGACAGCGCGACGATGTTCCTCGAGCTCTCGGCAGGGAACCTCGACGAGATGTCCTTGTTCCCGGCGCAGTATGCGCGCCAGACGGACACCGAGTTCTTCAGGAAGAACTATCGCAAGTACCGCTACCTCGCCGACGCCTACACCTATCTCGGCTTCAACCTCAAGCTGCCCTTGTTCCAGGACAAGCGGGTGCGCCAGGCGATCTCCCACGCCGTCAACAAGCAGGAGATCATCGATATCGTGCTCCTCGGCCTGGGGCAGGAGGCCACCGGCCCCTACAAGCCGGGGACCTGGGCCTACAACCCGCAGGTGAAGCGCTACGCCTACGACCCGGCGCGGGCGCAGGCGCTGCTCGCCGAGGCCGGCTGGAACTCGAAGGGCCCCGACGGTGTCCTCATGAACGGAGGCAAGCGTCTGGCGTTCACGGTGATGACGAACCAGGGCAACAAGACGCGAGAGCAATGCGCGCAGATCATCCAGAAGAACCTCAAGGCGGTCGGGATCGACGTCTCGATCCGGGTCGTCGAGTGGGCGGCGTTCCTGAAGGAGTTCGTCAACCCGAGGAAGTTCGACGCCATCATCCTTGGCTGGTCGCTCTCGCGCGACCCCGATCAGTACGATATCTGGCACTCCTCCAAGACGGGGCCGGCCGAGCTCAACCACGTTTCCTTCAAGAACGCCGAGGTCGACTCCTTGCTCGAAAAGGGTCGCCGCACCTTCGACCAGGAGCAGCGGCGTCAAGCCTACTTCCGTCTTCAGGAGGTCCTCGCCGAGGAGCAGCCGTACGTCTTTCTCTACGATCCGGAGGCGCTGCCGATCGTCGCGGCCCGCTTCCGGGGCATCGCCCCCGCGCCGGCCGGGATATCGTACAATTTCATCAAGTGGTGGGTGCCGCGGGGCGAGCAGAAGTACGCGCGCTAGGCGCGGCGCGCCCGCCCCGGAGGGAGGCTGAGAGACGATGAAGGCCCCGGTTCTCGCGCTGACGGCGGTCCTGGGGGCCGCTGCGGTGCTCGCGGCGGCCGCGCCGGCGCGCGCAGAGGAAGACTTCTGCCCCATGGGCGGGATGCAGGTCAAGGCCGAGGTCAACAGGGACAAGGCCATCGCGTGGGCGAAGGAGCGGCGCAATGCGGCCGTCGTCGAGGATGAGGGCGGCGAGTGGTCCGTGGTCGCGCAGAGCGCGGCCGGCGGCGACATCGCGATCCTGGTGCAGCCCGGCTTCGTCTTCGTCGGGATCGCCGGCAAGGGCAACGGGGAGATCGACGCGCGCGAGGCCGAGAAGGCGTTCGGGCGCGAGCTGCGGGACCTGGCGGACGCCGTCAAGAAGGACCTGGACGAGCTGCAGCGGGCGGACGTCGTGAACCTCGACAGGCGCGACGTGGCGGATCTGGCCGCTGCCGTCGCCCTCGGTGTCTTCGCGAGGGAGGGGCGCGAGTGGAAGCACTCGACCGTGGACTGCGTCGGGACCGACGTCGACACCTCCGCGCTCGAGGCGCCCGAGGAGCTCGAGGAGCCGGCGGAGTCGCAGGAACCCGAGCAGCCGCCGGAGCCGGAGCAGGAGCCGGAGGCCCCGGAGCAGCAGTAACATCGCCGGGGCGGTGGGGGTACACACCGTCGAAGGGGTGCGTGCAACCGACCATCACAGAGAAGGAGGCGGAGTGATGAAGCGTTCGATTCTGGCGCAGGCGGTGGCCGTTGCGGCTGCCGGGGTGCTCGTCGCGGCGGCCGTGCCGGCGTTCGCCGGCGAGGACTTCTGCCCCATGGGCGGCATGCTCATCAAGGCGCAGGTCGACAAGGAGAAGGCGGTCGAGTGGAGCAAGGACTACCGCAAGGCGGTCGTCGCCAACGAGGACTCCGACGACTGGTCCGTGCTCACCCTGAGCAAGACCGACGACGACATCGCGATCGTCGTGCGCGCGGGTTCGGTCTTCTTCGGCGTCGCCGGCAAGGGCAAGGCCGAGGTGGACGCGCGGCTGGCGGAGAAGGCCTTCGGGCGCGACCTGCGCGACCTGCCGGAGGCGATCAGGAAGGACCTCGAGGCGCTGCGCAAGGCCGGCGGGGTCGCCATCGAGGGCTCGGACGTCGACAACCTCGCCAAGGCCGCAGCGCTCGGGACCTTCGAGAAGGCGCGGCGCGACTGGGAGCTCACGAAGCAGGACTGCACCGGCACCGACGTCGACACCTCCGGGTTGTAAGCCTCGGGGCGGGCCTCGGCGCCCGCCGCGCATCGGCTCCGGGCGCCGCACGCCGGCCCCGGGGCCGATCGTCGTTTCCGGGATCCGCGTGTCCGCTGGCGCGGCCCCGCCCGTTTCACTAGAATAGGCCTCCGATGGCCGTCTACATCGCCCGGCGCCTGCTGCTCATGATCCCGCTGCTCGTCGGGATCACGGTCATCTCGTTCCTCGTCGTGCACCTCGCGCCGGGCGAGCCCACGGACATGATGACCGATCTCAACCCGAAGGCCTCGCTCGAGGCCAAGGTGCGCCTGCGCGAGCTCTACGGCCTCGACCAGCCGCTGCACGTGCAGTACTGGCGCTGGGTCTCGCGCCTCGCGCGCCTGGACTTCGGGACCTCGTTCTCGGCCGACCGCCGCCCGGTGCTGGAGAAGACCCTCGAGCGCATGCCGGTCACGATCGGTCTGAACGTGCTCTCGGAGATCTTCGTCTTCGCCATCGCGATCCCGGTCGGCATCCTCGCCGCGGTGCGGCGCGGCTCGCTCTTCGACAAGGGCTCGACCGTCGCGGTGTTCTTCTTCTTCTCGGTGCCGACGTTCTGGCTGGCCCTGCTGGCGATGATCCTCTTCGGCGTGAAGCTCGGGTGGCTGCCGATCTCGGGACTGCGCTCGGTCAACCACGACCTGCTCGGCCCCGGGGGCCGCGCGCTGGACCTCGCGCGCCACCTCGTGCTGCCGGTGGTCGTGGGCAGCATCGGCGGGCTGGCCGGCATCTCGCGCTTCATGCGCTCGGGGATGCTCGAAGTCGTCCGCCAGGACTACGTGCGAACCGCCCGGGCCAAGGGGGTGCCGGAGGGGAGCGTCATCTGGCGGCACGCGCTGCGCAACGCGGTGCTGCCGATCATCACCATCCTCGGGCTCTCCGTCCCGGGCCTCATCGCCGGCTCGGTGATCTTCGAGACGATCTTCGCGATTCCCGGGATCGGCCAACTCATGTGGCAGGCGGTCATGGCGCGCGACTACCCGATGATCCTCGGGAACCTGGTCATCTCGGCGGTGCTGACGCTGGTGGGCAACCTGCTCGCGGACGTCGGCTACGTCGTCGCCGACCCGCGGATTTCCTTCGGCGGCAGGAGCTGACGGCGGCGATGACCCGCGCCGCGAGTCACGCGGACCGACGGCGCTTCGTCCGTCTGCTCGCCGCGCGCCTGCGGGAGAACCGCCTGGCGATGGCCGGCCTCGTGCTCGTCGCCCTGCTGGCTGCCACGGCGCTCGTGGCCCCCTGGATCGCGCCGCACGACCCGACGGCGATCGACGCGCGGACCATCCTCACGGGCCCCAGCGCCGCGCACCTGCTGGGGACGGACGACCTGGGGCGGGACGTGCTCTCGCGCCTGATCTACGGCGCGCGCATCTCGCTGGCGGTCGGCTTCGTGTCGGTCGGCATTGCCGTGCTCATCGGCGCGACGCTCGGGGCCTGCGCCGGCTACTTCGGCGGCCTCGTCGATGCGGTGGTGATGCGCTTCGTCGACATCATGCTCTGCTTCCCGAGCACGTTCCTGATCCTGGCGGTCATCGCCTTCATCGGCCCGAGCATCTGGAACGTGATGTTCGTCATCGGCGTCACCGGCTGGATGGGCGTCTGCCGGCTCGTGCGCGCGGAGTTCCTGACCCTGCGCGAGCGGGACTTCGTCGTCGCGGCGCGCGCGCTCGGCGCCGGGGACGCGCGGCTGATCTTCCGGCACATCCTCCCGAACGCGATGGCACCGGTGCTCGTCGCCGCCGTCCTCGGCGTGGCCGGGGCCATCCTCACGGAGAGCGGCCTCTCGTTCCTCGGACTGGGGGTGCAGCCGCCGACGCCGTCGTGGGGGAACATCCTGACCGCGGGCAAGGACAACATCGACGTCGCGTGGTGGCTCTCGTTCTTCCCCGGCCTCGCGATCACGCTGACGATGCTCGGCTACAACATGCTCGGGGAGGGGCTGCGAGACGCGTTGGACCCCCGCCTGTCGGAGTAGTCAAGCTTCGGGCTGCGCACCCGGAAGGACGCCGGCTTTGGCGTTGGCTTGGCGGGGCGCTCAGAAGGGTCCAGATGCAAGGAGGGCGACGAAGCGGATGCTGAGGCGGGCTCGTGCCCGCCGCAGGCAGACGCGAGGAGCCCAACGCCGCAGATGGGCCCTTATCAGCGTCCCGCCTACCCCTGCGCGGCGCCCTTGAGCTTGAGCAGGGCGGCCGAGACCTCCTCCGTCGTGCGGAAACGCTTCGTGAGGTTCTTCTCGGTGCAGCGCTCGACCAGTTCGTCCAGCCACGGCGGCACGTCCGGGACCAGTTCCCGCACGCGCCGGCGGCCGAGGTGGTCGGTGCCGCCGGTGAGGAGTTCGAAGAGGATGACACCCATCGAGTAGATGTCGGCCTGCCGGTCGGGCGGAAGCCCGGCGAGAACCTCCGGCGAGGCGTACGGCTCGGCCGGGGTGGCGGCGCCCTGGATCCGGATGTTGTTCTCCATGTCGACCGCGACCGCCTCCGGCGTGAGGCAGCCGTAGAGCACGTTCGCGCGGTGGCTCTCGGCGAGCGCGCGCATCGCCTGCACCCACAGCCGCATGCAGTAGCGCGGCTCCATCCGCCCCGCGTGGATCATGCTCCGGAGGGAAAAGACGCGCTCGCCCGGCGCGCCCCGGTCGGCGCCCTCGTCGGCCTCGATCATCGCGGCCAGATCCTCGGGGGACGGCGGCGGCTCGGGGGCCAGCTCGAGTTCTTCGACCTCGAGGTCGATGTCCGCCGGGGCCGGCCGTGCCGGCCGCGGCCGCTGTGGCTGCGCGCCCTGGGCGACCGCGCCCGCCCGCGTGAGCAGCGACTGCAGGCCGGAGGCAGCGCGCAGGTGCCCGGGCACCGCCGCGAGGACGGCGCGGTACGCCTCCGCGGCGCGCTCACGCTCTCCGGCCAGCGCGAGCAGCGCAGCGTGGGTCGTGTGCTGCTCCGCGTTGCGCGCCGTGACCCCGGCGTCGCCGAGGAGCGGCCGGTAGGCCTCCGCCGCCTCCGCGTACATCCGCTCCTCCTCGAGCAGCCGCGCCGCCCGGGCGTGGTTGCCGGCGGCGGAGTACTCGCGCGCGGCCGCCACCGCGTTGCCGAAGAGCTCGAGCGCCTGGGCGGCGCGCAGGTGGTCGCCCTTGTTGCGGAAGATCTTCGCCGCCTCGACGTAGTTCTTCGTCCGCATGTAGATGCCCGCGGCGCGCAGCGAGCCGCCGGAGCGGACATGCAGCGCCGCAGCGGTCTCGAGCTCGCCGGCCGCCTCGTAGCAGTCGGCGGCGCGCGGCAACTCGCGCGCCCGCTCCCAGCAGGTCGCCGCCTTGAAGGAATCGCCCGCCTCCTCGTACCGGGCGGCCGCCGCGGCGAAGTTGCCCCGCCGCTCCTCCGTCTGTGCCTGCGCGAGCGGATCCGCCGCCGGCGCGGCCGCGCTGGCGCGGACTTCACCGAAGAGCCTGCGGTAGACGAGGAACGCGACGGGCAGCAGGACGACGACGGCGAGCAGGGCCACGACGAGGACCGCCGTGCGCGAGGCCGCGTCGACCACCTCGAGCCCCGCCGGGGCCGCGTCTGCTGCCGCGCGAGCCGCGGCGGGCGCGGACAGCGCCACGATCGTAGCGCT
This sequence comes from bacterium, assembly GCA_036524115.1. Lineage (NCBI taxonomy): Bacteria > bacterium. Next base: position 6,679 of record DATDCY010000339.1, read on the forward strand.
GGCGCGCACGCGGAGGCCGACGGCAGACGGCGCGCGATGATGCCTCTTCATGGGATCCGTCGGGGAGTATGCCGCATGGGACCGCGGCCCGGCAAGTGCGCCGCCCTAGCGCGCCGGCAGGTCACCGACCGCGAGCGTGATCCGCGAGCGTGATCCGGCCTGCGTCCAGCCGGCGGCGACGCCGGCGGTTCTCACCGCCGCGATCAGCTCGAGGTCGCGCGCGACGTCGGGGAGGCCCCGCTGTCGTGCGCGCAGCAATCCCGCGACGGGCGCGGCATAGCGGCGCACGGCCGGGAGCAGCCGCGCGACATCGATCGCCGAGACGGACTCCAGCGCCGCGCCCGCCGGCAGCGCCGGCACGGCGCCGGTGGGCGCGGCGTCGGGCCCGAGCGCCTCGATGAGCGCCGGCTGCGTGGCGAGGACGAGCCGGCCGCCGGCCGCCGCCCCCCAGAGGTCGAATTCCCCCGCGAGCGGCAGGGACTCGCGCGTCGACAGCGCGGTGCCCCAGCGCCCGGCCGTGGCGCTCCGCGCGTCGGGGGGGAAGAGACGGCGCAGCGCCTCCTGCGCCGCCGCGCCGTCCCGCATCGCGATTGCGAGCAGGCCGTGCGGCCGCGGAAAGAGCCCGGCCTCCTCGACGGACGTGATCGCCAACGCGAACCCGTCGCCGAGGGCCGGCAGCCAGGCCCCCGCCACGCCCTGGCGCCGGGCCACGGCTGCGGCGCGCTCCGCCAGGAAGTCCGCGAGGAAGGCGGGCGGCGGACCCGCCGCCGCATGGGAGAGCAGGGGGGCGATGCCCGTCAGTGCGAGGGGCAGGGGCGGCTTCGCGCCGGGTTGGAGGCGCGCGCTCGCGCCCGGCGCGTCGACGAAGACGTCCACCGTCACCGGCTGTCCCGCGGCCACAACCGCGCCTGCCGCCGCAGGGGGGGCGCCCGAGGGGCCCGCGGTCCACTGCGGCAGTCGGCCGCCGCGCGCGAACAGGCGCAACGTCCCGCCCTCGGGCAATGCCGCTGCGACGCGCCGCCAGTCCTCGCTGCCGGTCAGGGCGCGGTCCCCGGCGCCCCCCGCGAGGCGGGCCGCCTGCCGCGTCAGGTCCGGGTTGCTGCCGACGACGAGCAGTCTGCCGGAGACGAAGAGACGGATCGCGCCAGCGCCCGCGCCGACGGTGACGACCGTCGTGCCGCCGAGGTCCTCGGGGGTGACGCCGGCGCCAAGCAAGCCGGCGCGCAGCGCGGCGCGCCCTGCCGCGGCGAGGGCCCAGCCTCGCAGACTGAGTCGTCCGGCCGTGATCCAGGGGACGTCGGCATCCGGTTGCGGCGGCGGGCCGTCGCCCGAATACCACGCGGCGGCCGCATCGGTGCCGACGAGGTCGAGAAGGAGGCCGCGGCGCCCGGGGGTGAAGCCGGTGACGCGACCGATCGCGGCGCGAAGATCGTCGAGCACCCGCACCGCCTCGCTGCGCTCGAGCCAGGAATACGTCGGGCCGGCGGCGAACGCCGCGGCAAAGCGCGTGTCGTCCACCTGCGCGAGCACCCTGCCCGCGCCATGCAGCTCCACCGCGACGCGGGCGCCGTCGGGGAGCAGTTCGCGCGCCGCGCGCCGGTCCCACGAGGCGAGGGCGACCGCCACCGCGGCCGCCACGGCGACGGCGAGCAGCAACCGCCGCACGGAAAGCGCGCCGCGCGCCATGTCGCGGCTAGGGGCGCGCGCGCCGCGCCGCGTCGAGGACCTCGCGCAGCGGCCGGCCGGTCCGCTCGGCGATGCGCCGGCAGTCCTCGTACTCCGGCTCGAAGCGCACCGGTTCCCCGCCGAGGTCCGCCGTCTTGACGCGGACGGTGCCGCCGTCGAGCGCGACCTGCGTCTCGCGCCGCCGCAGGACGACCCTCGCCGTCCGCCGCACCCGGTAGCCGAGCGTGCCGGTCTCGCGCACGAGCAGCGCGCCGAGCGCGGACTCCGTGCCCTCGGGCGCGACGACGGTGAGCAGGTGTCCCGGGCGCCCCTTCTTCATCAACACCGGCGTCACGAAGGCGTCGCGCGCGCCCTCGCGCAGCAGGCGCTCGAGCGTGTAGGCGACGATCTGCGGCGAGAGATCGTCGAGGTTCGTCTCGATCACGACGACCTGCTCGCCGTCGCTCTCGGGCTCCGCGGCCCCGAGCAGGACCTGGAGGCAGTTCGGGCGCCCCGGGAAGTCGCGCCCGCCGGCACCGAACCCCGTGCGTTCGAGCGTGAACGCCGGCGCCGCCGCGGACGGCTCGGTGAGGACGGCAAGCAGCAGCGCGCCTGTGGGCGTCGTCTTCTCCCCGTCGTCGCCGTCGGAGATGACCGTGTGCCCGGCGAGCAGGCGCGCGGTCGCCGGCGCGGGCACGGGAAAGACCCCGTGCGCGCCGCGGACCGTCCCGCCGCCGAGGTTCACGGGCCCGGCGAACGCCCGGCCGATGCCGAGCGTGCGCCAGCCCCAGAGCGTGCCGACCACGTCGACGAGCGTGTCGGCGGAACCCAGTTCGTGGAAGTGGACCGTCCCCGGGGTGGCGCCGTGCGCTTCGGCCTCGGCGCCGGCCAGCCGCTCGAAGGCGCGTCCGGCTTCGCGCAGGACCGCTGGGTCGAGCGTCGCCGCCCGCAGCGCCTCCTTGACCTGCGCGAGCGTCCGGAACGTCGGCTCGGGGCCGTCGAAGGAGGCGTCGACCTTGCAGGCGCGCAGTCCGTGGCGCTCGACGGTGCGCGCCTCCAGGCGCAGCCCGGGCAACGGCAGGCGACGCAGGGCCGCCGCGAGGTCGGCCGGGTCGAGGCCCAGGTCGACGAGCGCCCCGAGGAACATGTCCCCGCTCGCGCCCGAGAAGGCGTTGACGAGCGCCGTCCGCGTCATCGCCGCCGTCCCTCGCCGAGGAGGTTGATGCGGTGCGCGAGGACGGCCGCGCCGAAGCCGTTGTCGATGTTCACGACACCGACGCCGGCGGCGCAGGAATTGAGCATCGTCAGCAGCGGGGCGATGCCGCCGGCGCCCGCACCGTAGCCGACGCTGGTCGGCACCGCGACGAGCGGGCGGTCGACGAGGCCGCCGATGACGCTCGCGAGCGCCCCCTCCATGCCTGCGACGACGATCAGCACGCGCGCGCGCCGCATCGCGTCCCGATGGCGCAGGATGCGGTGCAGGCCGGCGACCCCGGCGTCGTAAGCGGTGCGGACGCCGCTGCCGAGCGCGCGCAGGGTCTCGACCGCCTCCTCGGCGACCGGGATGTCAGCCGTCCCCGCGGTCATGACGAGGACGAAGCCGCGGGTGCGCGCCGGGGGCCGCTGCGAGACCGTGATCACGCGGCCCGCCTCGTTGTAGCGAGCCCGCGGCACCGCGGCACGGACGGCGGCCCACGTCTCGGGGGTCGCGCGGGTGGCCAGCACGTTGGCTCCGGCCGCAAGCAGCCGCCCGACGATCGCCGCGACCTGCGCCGGCCGCTTGCCCTGGCAGAAGACGACCTCGGCCTGCCCCTGGCGCAGCCCCCGGTGGTGGTCGATCGCCACGAACCCCAGCTCTTCCGTGGGCCAGTTGCGCAGCCGCTCGAGGGCGCCGGCGACGCCGAGCGAGCCGCGGCGCACCTGCTGGAGCAGCCGCGTGAGCTCCTCGCGTTCCATGCGCCGCAGTATAGCAGAGGCCCCCGGAGCGCCGCGGCGGGGCTGTGCTATAGTCTCGGCCCGGACCATCGCACGCGAAGAGGAGCTCTGAAAGCCGGCCGTGCTCACGCTCTGGCATGCGGACGACACGGAGGTCGTCCTTCACCGCCTCGGCGCCGACGCCGAGCGCGGGCTTGCGCCCGCGGAGTCGAGCCGCCGCCTGCGCGAGCACGGGCCCAACGCGGTGTCGGCCGCCGGCGGCGCGACGGGCCGCTGGCCGCTCGCGCGGCAGGTGTTCG
>DATDCY010000340.1 GCA_036524115.1 bacterium
AAGGCCTCGCGCGGGCGCGGCGAGAGCTCGACGGCGATGCGCTCGACCCCGGCAGCATCCCGCACGCCGTCGGGCAGCCGCGGCGGCGGCCAGCCGAAGAGCGCCGGCAGCTCGCCGGGCGTGCCGAGCAGGAAGGCGCTCTGGCCCCGCAGCTGCCCGGCCAGCAGGGAGGCGAGGCTCATGGCGCGGCGTGCAGAAGGTCAGCCGGCGCCCGGGCCGGCGCCGTGCTCGCGCCAGATCCGGTCGAGGATGCCGTTGACGAACGCCCCGGAGTCCTCGGTACTGAACTTCTTGGCGATCTCGATGTATTCGTTGATGGAGACTTTCGGCGGTATGTCCTCGCGGTGAAGCAGTTCGAACGCCGCCAGATGCAGGATCGCCCGGTCGATCGCCGCCATGCGCTCGGGGTCCCAGTGCTCGGAGACCGCGGCGATGCGCTCCTCGAGTTCGGCGCGGTGTTCCTCGGCGCCGCGCACCAGCTCCTCGGCGAAGGCGCGGATGTCCGGCGCGGGCACGCCCTGGCTCTCCCAGAAGGAGGCGATGCTCGCCTCGAGCGGCCCGCCGCCGGTGCGCCCCTGATAGAGGATCTGCAGCGCGAACTCCCGCGCCTGCCGCCGCCGCCCCGGGCGCTGGCCCCGGGCGGCGTTAGGCGCGGAGCCGGGCTGCAAGGTCGGCCATCTCCAGGGCGCCGAGGGCGGACGCGAACCCCTTGTTGCCGAGCTTCGCGCCGGCCCGCTCGACCGCCTGGTCGACGGTGTCGGCCAGGATCACGCCGTTGATCACCGGCGCCGGCCCCTCGAGCATGATCTGCGCCAGGCACTTGGTGACCTCGGCCGCGAGATAGTCAAAGTGCGGCGTCGCGCCGCGGATGATGGCGCCGAGGCAGATGATGCCGTCGTAGCGCTGGCCGCCCTTCTTCGCGCCGGTCCGCTGCAGCGCCTGCGCCGCGAAGCCGATCTCGAAGGCGCCGGGGACCCAGGCGACGTCGATGTCGGCCGCGGCCACGCCGTTGCGCACGAGCGCGTCCTGCGCGCCCTCGAGCAGCCGGCCCGTGATGAAGTCGTTGAACCGCGAGACGACGATCGCGAAGCGCCGCCCCTTCCCCTCGATCCGTCCCTCGAACACCGTTCCCATGCCCCTCGTCCCTCCCTCGTTGAAGCGCGCGCCGCGCCGCTAGACCTTCTCGAACAGGTGGCCCATCTTGGCCTTCTTCGTCTTCAGGTAGCGCCGGTTGCGGCTGTGCGGGCGCACCTCGATCGGGACCCGCTCCACGATGTCCAGCCCGTACCCCTTGAGGCCGACGATCTTCTTCGGGTTGTTCGTCATCAGCCGCAGGTGGTGCAGGCCGAGGTCGGCGAGGATCTGCGCGCCGATGCCGTAGTCGCGCAGGTCCGGCTTGAAGCCGAGCTGGATGTTCGCCTGCACGGTGTCCAGTCCCTGGTCCTGCAGCTCGTAGGCGCGCAGCTTGTTGAGCAGCCCGATGCCGCGGCCCTCCTGGCGCATGTAGAGGATCACGCCGCGGCCCTCGGCGACGATCATGTCGAGCGCGCGGTGGAGCTGCTCGCCGCAGTCGCAGCGCTGCGACCCGAAGACGTCGCCGGTGAGGCACTCCGAGTGCACGCGCACGAGCACCCGGTCCTTCGGCCCGAACTCGCCCTTGACCAGCGCGAGGTGGTGGAAGGAGTCGACGTCGTTCTCGTACATGATCGCGCGGAAGTCGCCCCACTGGCCCATCGGGATCACCGCGTCGGCGGCGCGCCGGATGAGCGAATCGTTCGCCAGCCGATAGCGGATCAGGTCGGCGATGGAGCCGATCTTCAGCCCGTGGCGCCGCGCGAACTTGCGCAGGTCGGGCATGCGCGCCATCGTGCCGTCGTCGTTCATGATCTCGCAGATCACCCCCGAGGGGGCGCGCCCCGCCAGCCGCGCGAGGTCCACGGAGCCCTCGGTCTGGCCGGCGCGCCGCAGCACGCCGCCGGGCACCGCCTTGAGCGGGAAGATGTGCCCCGGGCGGACCAGGTCGTCGGGCGTCGCGTCCGGCGCGATCGCGGCGAGGATCGTCGTCGCGCGGTCCGCCGCCGAGATGCCCGTGGTCACGCCGTGGCGCGCCTCGATCGAGACCGTGAAGGCCGTGCCGTAGTGCGCCGTGTTGTCCGCGGCCATCGGCGGCAGCCCCAGCGCGCGCACCTTCGCCTCCTCGAGCGTCAGGCAGATCAGCCCGCGGCCGTGCTTGGCCATGAAGTTGACCGCCGCCGGCGTCACCGCGTCGGCGGCCATCGTCAGGTCGCCCTCGTTCTCGCGGTCCTCGTCGTCCACGAGGATGACCATCCGGCCCCGGCGGATCTCCTCGATCAGCTCCGCGGTGTCCGCGAGCGGCCCCTTCGTGCTGCGCGTGCGCGCACCTGCCATGCGTTCGGTCCTCCCTAATCCTCGGCGTGGTCGGTCCGGCGCGCGCCCGCCGCGCCCGCCGGCATCCGGTCCACGAACCGCTTCACCAGCTTCGCCAGGTAGTCGGCCTCGAGGTTGACCTCGTCGCCGACCTTGCGCCCCCCGAGCGTCGTGCGGGCGAGCGTCTCGGGGATCAGGTACAGCCAGAAGCCGTCGCGCTCGAGCGCGCCCGCGGTGAGGCTGACGCCGTCCACCGCGACCGAGCCCTTGGGCACGAGCAGCGCCATGATCTCCGCGGGGGCCGCCACCAGCAGCTCGTGCCCCGCGCTCCCCGGCCGCACCCGCCGGATGCGGCCCACCGCGTCGACGTGGCCGAGGACGACGTGGCCGCCGAGCGGGTCGCTCGCGCTCACCGGCCGCTCGAGGTTGACCTTCGCGCCGGCCCGCAGTCCGCCGAGGGTCGTGCGCCGCTGCGTCTCGCCGGAGAGGTCCGCCGTGAAGGAACCCTCGGCCAGCGCCGCCGCCGTGAGGCACACGCCGTTGACCGCCATCGAGTCGCCCGGCCGCAGCGCCCCGCGCGCCGGGTCGTAGCCCACGCGCAGGCGCAGGAAGCCCGCGCGGCGCTCGGCGCCGAGCACGGTCCCGATCTCCTGGATCAGGCCGGTGAACACGCCGGCTCCTGCACGTACCCCTCGACCATGATGTCCTCGCCGGCCGGCGACCAGCGCACGTCGCGCAGCCGGAGCGCCTCGGCGAGCGGGCCGGCGCCCCGGCCGCCGATCACCGGCGGCGCCTCGCGCCCGCCGATGAGCAGCGGCGCGATGAAGAAGACGACCTTGTCGACGACGCCGGCGTCGAGGAAGGACGCCGCGACCTCGGAGCCGCCCTCGACGAGGACGCTCGTGATGCCCAGGCCGGCGAGGCGCCGCAGCACGGCCTCGGGCTCGACGCGGCGGGCGCCGCCGTCGGCCGTGACGACCTCGGCGCCCAGCTCGCCCAGCTCGCGCACGCGGGCGGCCGGCGCGTGCGGCCCGGCGACGAGGATCGTGCGCCCCTTGTTGCGGTGCGCGAGGACCCGCGCCTTGTTGGGGATGCGCAGGTGGCTGTCGATGACGACGCGGTCGGGGTGGCGGCACTCGGTGCCGGGAAGCCGGCACGTCAGGTCGGGGTCGTCGGCGAGGACCGTGCCGATGCCCACGAGCACCGCGTCGGTGACGTTGCGCAGCTCGTGCACCCGCCGCCGCGACTCCTCCCCCGTGATCCAGCGCGCCTCGCCGGAGCGCGTGGCGGTCTTGCCGTCGAGGCTCATCCCGATCTTCAGCGTCACGTGCGGGAGGCCGGTCGTGACGTGCTTGCAGTAGACCTCGTTGAGGCGCGCCGCCTCGGCGCCGAGCAGCCCGACCTTGACCGCCACGCCGGCCTCCCGCAGCCGCGCCAGCCCGCGTCCGTCCACGAGCGGGTTGGGGTCGCGCATCGCCGCGAAGACCCGCGCGATGCCGGCGGCGACGATGGCGTCGACGCACGGCGGGGTGCGCCCCTGGTGCGCGCACGGCTCCAGGGTGACGTAGAGATCGGCTCCGCGGGCGGCCTCCCCCGCGGCCGCGAGGGCCACGGTCTCCGCGTGGGCATCGCCGGCGCGGGCGTGATACCCCTCGCCGACCACCGCGCCGCCGCCCACGATCACGGCCCCGACCATCGGGTTCGGGCTCGTGCGGCCCCGGGCCCGCTCGGCGAGGGCGAGCGCCCGCGCCATGAACTGGCGGCGACCGCTCACAGGGCGGCGCGGTTGACCCGTTCGCGCAGCTCCTTGCCGGCCTTGAACACCGGAACCCGCTTGGCGCTGATGCTCACCTGGCTCCCGGTCTTCGGGTTGCGCCCCTCGCGCGAGCGGCGCCCCTTGACCTTGAAGGAGCCGAAGCCGCGGATCTCGACGCGCGGGTCGTCGGCGGAAGCCAGCGCGTTCTTCACGCTGTCGAAGATCTCGTTGACGATGACCTCGGTCTGCTTCTTCGTCAGGCCCTCGATCTTCTCCGCCACCTGCTCGATGAGCTCGGACTTCGTCATTCCCTCTCCCTCCCCCGGACGGCGCTGGACTTCCATTTTCCTTTCAAGATTATAGGCTTGCGGCTCGCAGGGGTCAAACGATCATTTTCGCGCCGCGCCGCGGGCGCTAGGACGGCATCTGGATGCGCAGCGCCCGCAGGAACTTGCGGTCGAACGCCGAGAGGCGGCGGATCGAGACCGGCCGGTCGGTGGTCGCCGGACCGATGAGCGTCTCCTGGATCTCCTCGGCCTTGGTGCCGCTCTCCGTGCGGGCGAGCACGATGCCCAGCGTGAGGCTGGGCGTGAGGCCGCGCTCCTCGATCTCCCGCAGCAGCTCCTGCACCCGGTCCGAGCCGCGGATGGCGTCCCGCAGCGAGTTGCTCAGGTGCTCGAGAAGCGGCTTGAGGTTGTCGTCAATCTGCACGTCCGTTCCTTTCTGGATCATCCGCTGTTCCGCGGCCGCCACCGGCCCCGAAGTCCGCCGGCTGGATGCGCTCGAGCCATTGGCGCCACTGCTCGGGCTCGCCGAGGTCCTCGACGAGCTCGACTTCCTTGGTGCGCGAGAGCACGTCCCGGGTCACGAAGATCGGCGCCCCGGCGCGCAGCGCCAGCGCGATGGCATCGCTCGGCCGGGCGTCGAGGCGTCGCTCCTGCCCGCCCGTGCGCAGGTAGACCGAGGCGTAGAAGGTGTTCTCCCGCAGGCTGTCGACCACGACCTGCCGCACGCTCGCGTCCAGCAGCTCGATGACGTTCTTGAGCAGGTCGTGGGTCATCGGCCGCGGCGACGTGATGTTCTCCAGCACGAGCGCGATCGCGTTGGCCTCGAAGAGCCCGATCCAGATCGGCAGCAGCCGAGCCCCGCCCTCCGCCTTGAGGATGACGATGGGCGCGTTGGTCACCGGGTCGAGCGTCAGCCCGCGCACGGTCATGAGCTGGGGATCCTGATCGTCCATGTTTCCTGTCCTTCCGGCAAAAACTATAGCATCCGAGTCGGAACAGCGCAAATGAGGGGCCGCGCGGCGGGGGCCGCTTCAGCCCAGGAGTTCCTCGACCGTGATGCCGACGCAGCGCGCCAGCGTGGCGAGGTTGTAGCCGCCCTCGAGGGTGAAGACGACCGGGATGCCGGCGCAGGCCTCGAGGATGCTCCGGATGATGCCGCGCACGCCGTCGTCGGTGACCCGAAGGTCGGCGAGCGGGTCGCCCTCGTGCAGATCGTAGCCCGCGGAGACGATGCAGCAGTCGGGTCGGAACGCCGCGACGTCGGCCCGGAAGAGCCCGTCCCAGGCCTCCCGCATGGCGGCGTCCCCGCTGCCGGCGCGCAGCGGCACGTTGTGGGTGCAGCCCGCCCCCCGCCCGATGCCGCGCTCGCCCGACGCGCCGGTGCCCGGGTAGTGCGGGTACTCGTGGGTGCTGAAGTAGAAGACGCTGTCGTCCTCGTAGAAGGCGGCCTGCGTGCCGTTGCCGTGGTGCACGTCGAAGTCCGCGACCATGACCCGCGCGTATCCGAGCCGCTGCGCGTAGCGGGCGCCGACCGCCGCGTTGTTCACGAGGCAGAAGCCCATCCCGCGCGCCGGCTCGGCGTGGTGCCCGGGCGGCCGCACGGCGCAGAAGGCGCGCGCGATCCGTCCCTCGCGGCAGGCGTCGAGCGCGCGGCAGACCGCGCCCGCCGCCAGCACCGCCGCCGTCCACGACCCGGGGGAGCAGTACGTGTCCGGGTCGATCCAGCCCTCGCCAAGACGCTCGATCCGCTCCAGGTATTCGGGCCGGTGCACCGCCGCGAGGCTCTCGCGGTCCGCCGGGCCCACGGCAACGTCGAGCAGGCGCCCGCGCAGCCCGCTCCTGTCGAGGTGGTCGACGATGCGCGCGAGCCGGTGAGGGGACTCGGGGTGCCCGGCGGGCGTGCGGTGCTCGAGAAAGGCCGGGTCGTAGAGGAAGCCCGTCGCGGTCATGGGGCGTGCGGCCCGCCCTGCCCCCCGCCCAGGAGCTTCGCCATGAACTCCTCCCACGGGACCTTCACGTTGGCCGGCAGGTCCGGGTAGGCGCCCTCCTTGAAGTGCACCTGGCTCCCGGGCAGGTGCAGCATCCCGAGCAGCGCGTCCTCGCCGCGCCTGCCGCCGAGAACGGCGTGCTTGAGGATGCCGGCCTCCATGTACACCAGCCCCTTGTCCGCGCCCGAGCTGACCGAGATCACGCCGGTGCGGCGCGTCGCGCGCAGGAACTCGAGCGTGTCGACGAGCATCGTCTCCAGCTTCTCGATCGCGACGTGCTCCTCGCCGCCCGCCAGCACCCTCTCGCGCTGGTCGACCCGCGCGCTGAGGGTCCGGACCTTCTCGAGGATCGTCGCGAGGTGGAACGGCTTCGTGATGTAGTCGTCGGCGCCCAGGCGCTGCGCCCGCAGCTTCTGCGGCGCCTGGTCGAGGGAGCTGAGGAAGAGGAACGGCACGGTCTTCGTCGACGGCAGGCTGCGCAGGGTCTGGCAGAGCTGCCAGCCGTCCATCTCCGGCATGACGATGTCCGAGATCACCAGGTCGGGCTTTCCGTTGAGGGCCGCCGCCACCCCCTCCTCGCCGTTGCCGGCCTGGAGGATGGTGTAGCCCTCGCGCTCGAGGGCGTCGGCGAGCAACTCGCGCAGCGTGACGTCGTCGTCGACGAGGAGGATCTTGCGCGCGATCATGACCAGTTTACTGTACCCGTGGCGTGCCGCGCCCGTCAAACGCCGCGCGGCGCCAGGCCGCCACGCCGGCGGATGGCCCGCACGACCGGCACGAGCAGTGCCGCCTTGACGAGGTCGAGGGGCAGCAGGACGGAGGCGAACCTCCACAGCGTGGCGGGTGCGACCGTCTTGTGCTGGTACACCGCAAGATTCCACGAGAACCAGGGCACGCCCACGAGGTAGATCGCCGCGATGCCCAGCGCGAGCGCGACCGCCACGCGCGGGGTGCCGCTGCGCGCGGGGTCGCCCGCGACGAGGCCCGTCACCAGCGCCGCCGCCACGAAGCCGACGAGGAAGCCGAAGGTCGGCGTCAGCACGTAGCCGGGCCCGCCCCCCGACGCGAAGACCGGCAGCCCGAGCAGCCCCATGGCGATGTAGGCGAGCTGGCTGGCGGCGCCGAGCCACGGGCCCAGCGCGACGCCGGCGAGCAGGACCGCGGGCACCTGCAGCGTGAAGGGGACGCCGGGCAGCGGCACCCGGATGAAGGCCCCGACCGCCGTGAGGACCGCAAACAGCGCGACAAGCACCGCCCTGTGGAGCCCCGCCGCCGGCTGGCGCATCCGCCCTCCCCGTCCTCCCCGAAAGGAAAGGGCCCGCCGTGTGGGGCGAGCCCTCGTTCCGGACGCTGGAGCCGATGGTCGGGATTGAACCGACGACCTATCGATTACGAATCGATTGCTCTACCACTGAGCTACATCGGCCCGTTCGCAATCGGACGAATGCTTATACCAGCCTCCGGCCCGGGATTCAAGCGGCGGACGGAGACCGGCGCGGCCCGGCGTTGGAGGCCGGATCCCGGTTCGGGCTCGGGCGCTCCGCCTTGACTCTCCCGGCGGCCGTGCGGAGAATCGCCCCATGCCGGATCCAGCGGAGCTTCGGACCATCGAGGAGCGCGTGCGGGCCATTGAAGCGCGCACCGGCGTGCAGGTCGTCGTCGCAGCGCTCGGCCGCGCCGACGTCTACCATGGCCTGCGCTGGCGCGCGTTCGCTTTCGGCACGACGGTCGCCGCCGCGCTCGTCGCGCTCGCGACTGTGCTGCGCCCGGGCTTGGTCCCCGAGCCGGCGCCCTTCTGGACGTCCGTCCTGCTGCTCGCCGCCGGGCTCCTCGCCGCGCTCAAGACGATGCTCCTGCCGCCTGTCGCCCGCCTCTTTCTCGAGCCGCTGCGCGCGGAGGCGGAGGCGCGCCAGCGCGCCGCCGCGCTCTTCCTGGAGCGCGGGCTCTTCGCGACCCGCGGCCGCACCGGAGTGCTCCTGCTCGCCTGCGCGTTCGAACGGCTGGCAGTGGTGCATGCCGACGCGGGCTTCCGCGGGCGCGTCGCCGAGGAAGATTGGCGGTCCGTCGAGCTGGCGATCGCCGCGTCGCTGCGCGCCGGCCGCCTGCCCGAGGGGCTGCTCGCCGGCCTCGCGGCGCTGGAGCGTTTGCTCGTCGCCAGCGGCTTCGCGCCGGCGCCGGGCGCGGCCACCAACGAACTGCCGGACCGGCCGCTGACGGAGGCCGACGCGCGATGAGGCTCCGGCGCCGCCTCGATTTCGTCGGATCCGCCGCGCTGGCTGCCGTCCTGGCGGTCGCGGCGCTCGCATCCGGCGTCGCCGCGGCGGAGGTCCCATACCTCACCGGTCGGGTCGTCGACGACGCGAACGTCCTGGGCACCGAGATGCGCGAGCGCATCGAGGCGCAGCTCAAGGCGCACGAGCAGAGCACGACGAACCAGGTTGTCGTCCTGACCGTGCCGACGCTCGGCGGGGAGACCGTCGAGGAATACGCCGAGAAGGTCTTCCGCACCTGGGGCTTGGGCCAGAAGGGCAAGGACAACGGCGTGCTCGTGGTGATCGCCACGGGCGACCGGCGCATGCGCATCGAGGTCGGGTACGGCCTCGAGGGCGTCCTCCCCGACTCGCTGGCAGGCAGCATCATCCGCAACGCGATGGCGCCGCGCTTCAAGACCGGCGACTACGTCGGGGGCACCGAGGCCGGCGTGCAGGCGATCCTCGGTGCGCTCGCCGGGGACGCATCCGCGGTCCCCGCGGACGCTCCCGCGGCGGAGCCCGGGACGCCATCGTCGGGCGACGGCCTCTCGGGCATGGACGCCCCCGACATGCCCTGGTACACGCGGGTGCTCCTGGGCGCGTTCATCTTCGGCATCATCGGCCTGTTCACCGTGCTCGGCGTGCTCACCCCGCGGTCGGGGTGGTTTCTCTACTTCTTCCTCATCCCGTTCTGGGCGATGTTCCCCATCGTCATCTTCGGGGCCAAGGGGGCGTTCGTGCTGCTCGCCACCTACCTCGCCGCCTTCCCCATCGCGAAGCTGATCGTCCGCCGGCAGCCCTGGTACGAGAAGGCGGCGCTCGACCTCAAGACCAAGGGCCACGCCACGGTCGGCGGCTTCACGGTGTCATCCGGGGGCGCCAGTTTCGGCGGCAGCTCGGGTGGCGGCGGCGGCGGGTTCTCCGGAGGCGGCGGCAGCTCGGGCGGCGGCGGCGCGTCCGGGGGCTGGTAGACCGCGGCTACGGCTCCGCGCCCAGCCGCCGCAGCGCCGCGCGCGCCTGACGGTCCTGCGGGT
>DATDCY010000341.1 GCA_036524115.1 bacterium
GCAGGCGGGCCCGCGGGTCGGTGCGGGCCCACGGGCCGCCTGCCGGCGGCGCGGCGCGCGGGATGCGCGAGGGCACGGGGTGCGCCATGCCGGGGATTGTACCGCGGTCGCCGGCGGCGCCGCGGCTTGATCCCCGCGCCCGATGCGGGGAGAATGCGGCGGGCGGCAGGACACGCGAAGGGAGGCACGATGGGGGCCACGGTGTTTTTCGCTGATCTCAGGGGGACCACCAGGCAGAACATCCTCGAGAAGCTGGGGCGGCTGCTCACGCGCGCCGGCCTCGAGGAGCGCATCGGGGCCAAGCACCTCGTCGCCGTCAAGCTGCACTTCGGCGAGCTGGGCAACACGGCCTACGTCCGCCCCGTCTACGTCCGCCGCGTCGTCGAGCGGCTGCGCGCGCTCGGGGCGCGGCCGTTCCTCGTCGACACGAACACCCTCTACATCGGCACGCGCGGGGACTCGGCGAGCCACTACGAGACGGCAATCGCCAACGGCTTCGACTGGTCCGCCGTCGGTGCGCCGATCGTCATCGGCGGCGGGCTGCGCGGCAACCGCGCCGTCACCGTTCCCGTGAACCTCACGCACTACCGCGAGGTGGAGATCGCGCCCGAGATCGCCGACGCGGACGCCATCGTCGGCATCGCCCACTTCAAGGGACACGAGATGAGCGGCTTCGGCGGGACGCTCAAGAACTTCGGCATGGGCGCGGCGTCGCGCCGCGGCAAGCTGAGCATGCACTCGACGAGCAGCCCGGCGGTGAACGAGGAGGCCTGCACCGCCTGTCACAGCTGCGTGCGCTGGTGCGCCTTCGGGGCCATCGAAACGGCGGGCGAGAAGGGCAAGGGCAAGGCGAGCATCGACCGCGACCGCTGCAGCGGCTGCGGCGCCTGCCTGCCGACGTGCCCGGCCGGCGCGATCCGGATCGACTGGAACCAGGAGCCGGGCGGGATGCAGGAGCGCATGGTCGAGTACGCCTACGGGGCCATCGCCCCCAAGCTCGGCCGCGCTGTCTTCGTCAACGTCATCCTGCAGGTCTCGCCCCTGTGCGACTGCTACCCGTTCGCTGACACGCCGCTCGTCCCGGACGTCGGCATCCTCGCCTCGACCGACCCGGTCGCGATCGACCAGGCCGCCGTCGACCTGGTCAACGCGCAGCCGGGGCACCCGCTCTCGCAGCACGCCGCGCGGCTCGCCGCCGGCGAGGACAAGTTCCGGGCCGCCGCCCCGGCCGTGGACTGGGGCATCCAGCTGGCGCACGGGGAGCGCATCGGCCTCGGCACCCGCGCCTACGAGCTCGTGAAGGTCTAGGGGGCGGTGGCGGGGGGCGCCGTTGCGGGGGGGGCGGGCGTGAACGTCCGCGAGCAGAGCGAGGCCGCGGAGAGCGCCCTGCTGCATCCGCTCGCCGCGCGCGCCGCCGAGAGCCGCGGGCGCACGCGCCCCGAGGAGCCGTGCCCGATCCGCACGGCGTACCAGCGCGACCGCGACCGGATTCTGCACGCCAAGTCCTTCCGCCGTCTCAAGCACAAGACTCAGGTCTTCCTCGCGCCGCGGGGGGACCACTACCGCACGCGGCTCACGCACACGCTGGAGGTCGCGCAGATCGCCCGCACCCTGGCGCGGGGGCTGCGCCTCAACGAGGACCTGACGGAGGCGATCGCCCTCGGGCACGACCTCGGTCACACCCCGTTCGGACACGCGGGCGAGGAGAGCCTCCGCGCCCTGCTGCCGGGGGGCTTCTCGCACGTGGCGCAGAGCGTGCGGGTCGTCGAGCGCCTCGAGAACGACGGCGCGGGGCTGAACCTGACGCGCGAGGTCGTCGAGGGGATCCGCACGCACTCCAAGGGGCGGGGGAAGATCGTCGCGCCGGCCGCAACGCTCGAGGCACAGGCGGTGCGGCTGGCGGACCTGGTCGCCTACATCAACCACGACATCGACGACGCCCTGCGCGCGGGGGTCATCGCCGCGGGAGACCTGCCGCGCGAGACGCTGGCGCGGGTCGGCACCACCCACGGGGAGCGCATCGGCACCATGGTCCGCGGGATCATCGAGGAGACCGTCGGCGCGCAGTACGCGCACGTCGCGATGGGCGAGGGGCTCGAGCGCGACTGTGCGGCGCTGCGCGACTTTCTCTACGCCAACGTCTACTTCAACCCGTCCACGCATGCGGAGTTCCACAAGGCAGCCAAGATCCTGCGGGACCTCTACGAGCACTACCTCGGGCGGGTCGCCGAGATGGGGGAGGAGTACGTGCGCATCGCGGAGACCGAAGGCGCCGCCCGCGCGGTGGGTGACTTCCTCGCAGGGATGACGGATCGCTTCGTCGTGCAGACGTACGAGCGGCTCTTCCTCCCCCTGCCGTGGCAGGTGCTCTGATCCGCGCGTGCGCGCGGATCCGGCAGGGCAGGCTTGTCAACAATCACGAGAAGCACGCGCTTCGATCGGGGCACAAAGGAAATTGGAGATCGGCTGGAAGCACCATGCCAAGGCTCCTTACTCCATCCGCGCGTGCGCGCGGATGGGGGGCGCTTTGCTTGACACCTCCCGGGAAAGGCTTTATGAACAACGGGGTGCGCGATGACGACCGATGCGTCGCCGCCGGCTGAGCGGCTGCTCGTGGTGGTGCTCGGACAGCGTCGCTTCGGGCTGCCTCTGGAACAGGTGCGGGGCATCCAGGCACGCACGCCGGGCAGCGCGACGGCGGCGTACCGCGACGGGCTGATCCCGATCGTGGAAGCCGGCGTCCTCGGGCTCGGGGCGGAGGCCGGCGGGGGCGCGGGTGAGGTCGTCGTCCTCGGCGCGAGCGACGGGGAGATGGGACTCGCCGTCGATCGCGTCGAGGGGTTCTTCGACGCCGGCGAGATCCGCGACCTGCCGGGGCTGGTCGCGCCGTTCGTGCGGGGGGTGTTCCGCGGCATCGCCCTGCGGCCCGGGGGTGGGTTGCTGGTGGTCGACACGGCGGCGCTGGCGAGGGTCGTCGGGGTGGACCCGGCGGAAGGGGGGCGGGAGAGGCATGACGCAGAGGGTCCTGTTGGCCGACGACAGTGCCACGATCCGCAGGGTCGTGGAGCTCACCTTCTCCGATGAGGACTTCCAGATCACGTCCGTGGGCGACGGCGCGCAGGCCTTGGACCGCGCCCGTGCCGAGCGGCCCGACCTCGTCATCTCCGACGTCGGGATGCCGGGCCTCAACGGCTACGAGCTGTGCGAGCGCATGAAGGCCGACCCGCAGCTGCGGGTCGTGCCGTTCCTGCTGCTGCGGGGGACGTTCGAGAGCTTCGACGAGGACCGGGCGCGCGCCTGCGGGGCCGACGGGATCATCACCAAGCCGTTCGAGGCGCAGGAGATGGTGAGCACGGCGAAGGAGCTGATCGGCCGGGGCGCAACTGCGGCAGCGACGGCCGCCGCCGCGGAGACGTCGCTG
>DATDCY010000342.1 GCA_036524115.1 bacterium
CCTGCCCGTCCTCTCTGTTGCCCTATGCAACTAGGGGGACAAGTCCCGGTAGACGGAGCGGTACTGCTCTCCTCCTGCGCTAGATAGGCTGGAAAATCAGGGCAGAAAAAAATGTGGCCGGTGAGACCCGGCCCGCAATGCGCGTCTGGATTTGTCCTGACTAATCGCGAGCGAAGGGTTCGGGTGTTGCGGTGAACCTCGCGCGCCGGCCCCGGTCGCTCCTGCTGTACGGCTTGAAGGGTTGATCGGCGATGCCGAAGATTGCCTTGAGCTGCACTTGGAGTCTCGCGAGGATCTTCGTTCGCGCTGCGAGCAGCTCTCCCGCCTTGGTCCTGAATAGGCCGTCGTCGGCTGCGACCGCCTTCAGGAGCTTCCAAGCCTCGTTTGGCTTCTTGGTGCGGCGGTCCATGAAGCCCAACTCTGAGAAGTCAGCGATCTTCACGCGCTGGCCCCGGATGCTCACGGCCACGCGGTCATACTCCAAGAACCGAAGCGCAACTTGGTCCCAGGAGTCGGCACCCGACAGGACCAGCGAGTTGGAAGTGGACGGCTCCTCGTCGAGCGCAACATAGTATTGCCCCCACCGGTCATCAAAGTGCGGGATGAAGTGCGGATCGTCGCTCGCATCATAAAGCCTCTTCATCTCTTTGCGGGCCGCGTGGTAGCGCTTGACGGCTGCCGGGTCGCGCCGAATCTGACTGAGCATCGCCGGCAGATTGGGCGGACAGCGCCACATCCTCATACTCATCAAGACCGTCTGCAACACGCTCTCGACGTCTGACTCGTGCTTTACACGTGCGATAGGCAATGGCTTACCCGTGTCTTTCATGGCGCAAGTGTGCGCTTGTTTGACTGCGCCGGGACGCTTGCTTTTCCCTGCCATTTGAGGATTCCCCTGTTTTTCAGGCAGTTAGCCGGGGATGGGGGTCTGACATTTTAAGTCCCTTGCGTCTGCCAGTTCCGCCACCCCGGCGCTGCCCGCCCACGATAGCAGATGCGATCGGGAGCGGACAGCGGCCGGGGATCGCCGCCGCGCGCCTGCCCGCTGACCCGCTTCCGCGCCGCCGGCGTCCGCGGTCAGCGGTCCTTGTGGCAGTCGTGGCAGAGGGGCGTCCAGTCCACCCCTTTCTCGGAGACGGTCACCAGGCGCAGCATCTTGTAGCCGACCGGCCGCTCGCGCTTGTGGAGGTGGCAGGTGCGGCAGGTGATGCGGTCGTTGAACAGCGGCAGCGTCGCGGGACGGTACGCGCGGGGGATCTCCGCGGCCGGCACGTCGCTCGGGTGGCTCCTCGACCCCACGTAGAGCTTCGGGAGATGCGCGAGCCCCGGCTTGCAGCACTCCGCCTTGATGTGGCAGGTCAGGCAGAGGCCGTCGACCGATCCGGCGAGGAGGCAATACCCCTCGCTCCCGCCGCAGGCCTTCGCGTAGATCTCCTCGGTGTGGCAGTTGAGGCAGACCCGCGGTTTCTCCTCGTCGTGGGGAGAGGCGATGTCGGCCGCGTCGCTGCGGGCCGCGAAGGCCAGGCCCGCAGCGACGACGGCACCCCGGAGCGCCGCCCCGGTGCGCATGGCGGGAGCCGCCGCGTCCGACCTCAGTGCACCGACGAGGACGCGCCGATCACCGGCTGCATGAAGTAGGAACCGTTGCCGCGCTGGCGCATCGACCGCTGGGCGTCGAAGTCCAGCGTGAGGTCGGTCAGCGCCCCCTGGGCGACGTTGAAGGAGTGGACGATCTTCAGCTCGCCCGGCATGTCCACCGGGTGCATCTGGCCGTCGGCCGTCATCACCGAGTTGTGGTATGGCGGCCCCGACCCGGCGTTCTGCATCATGACCAGCCGCACCTGCTGGTAGTGGCCGGCGGCGAGCTGCGTCGAGCACAGCTCCTGGAGGACGCCGCCGCGCAGGCGCATCAGGTCGACCGGCATCGGCGCGGTGACCGGGATCTCGTGCCACCCGGCCGCGCCCGGCGCCGCGTCGGCGCTCTGGTGGATGCGCACGCTCGTGATCGTCACGTTCACCTGGCGCATCGACATCATCGGCGCGTCGGTGAGGTTGATCCGCAGGTTGGTCTCCCCGCCGGCGCCCCCGTCGCCGCCGCTCGAACAGGCCGCCGGCACGAGCGCCAGCAGCAGCACCGCCATGCACGACAGGAATCTTCTCATCACTCGCTCCTCCTTCGGGATGGGGCCGGACGTCAGTATCGGTCCAGCCGCAGGATCACCCGCATCTCGCGCGTCGACGCCTTCGCCGCCAGCCGCACGTACTCGACGCGGTGCGGGCCGCGCATCTCGAGCAGCCGGTAGAGGCCGGGGCCGAGCGAGCGGTCCGCGAAGTCGACGACCTGCGCCTGGCCGTCGTCGAACACGATCTCGGCCCAGTCGATCCGGCCGCGGCCGTCGCGGATCTCCAGCCACAGCCGCTCGCCCACCGAGCCGCAGTCCAGCGTAAAGTCGACCCAGCCCTCCTCGTCGTAGAGGACGGTCGAGTCCTCCCAGATCAGCCGATCGCGGTAGCGCCCGTAGTCGTAGTAGTCCGAATACAGCGCGCCGCCGAAGATCACCAGCGGCAGGAACAGCGGCACCCGGTCGTCGAAGTCGTGGCGGCGATGCCGGTCGTGGCCGCGTCCGCGGCCGTGATCGTCCCCCCGGCCGCCGTACGGACCCTGCGGCGGCCGCACGATCATGGAGTTGAACGGGCGCGTCAGCGGCCAGCCCTTGGGGGGCGTCGGGGTCACCCGGGGCGGCGGTGGGGTGGCCGGCGCGGGGGGTGCCCCCGGCGAGGGCGGCGAGACCCGCGGCGCCGGCGTCGGCGAGGAGACCAGCGGCTGCGACGGGCGGCTCGCGGGCGGGGTCACCGCCGGGCGCGATGGCGACTGCGCGCCGCCGCCTCCCTGGTACGGCCTGGTCTGCGAGCCTCCCGGGTCTGCGGGGCTCGAGAGGAACGGCTCGCGCTGCTGGGCCACCGCGGCAGCCGGCAGGCCCGCCGCGGCGAACGCGACCGCCACGGCGACCGAGAGGGCGCCGGCGGCCCGGACTGTCGATGCTCGACTCATCGTTGCACCTCCGTGATTGCTCAACCTTGTGCCCAGGTTGACAACGCGGATCCCGGCATTGTTCCCTCCAATAGTAATGCCCGGCGCGGCCTGGCGCCATGG
>DATDCY010000343.1 GCA_036524115.1 bacterium
ACGCGGCGGCGTTCGACACCCATGGGGACGCGCGGGCCGGGGCGCGACTGGCGGCCTGGGTGCGCGGCCTGCCTGCCGGCACGCTGGTGGCAGGGGCGGTGCGCGACGAAGCGTCCCTTAACCTGGCTGCCCCGGCGCGCCGGCTCGCGGTGCTCCGGCCCGTGTCCCTGGTGCTTCTTCCCGTGCTCGGCGACGGGCTTGGCGGCAGACTTGGCGGCAGGCTTCGCGGCGCCCGCCGCCGGCTCCTTCGCGCCGAAGAGCTTCTTCAAGAGCTTCCTGATCATCGTCTCGCTTGCTTCCTTTCGCGCCGGGTTAGAACTTCTCGGTCAGGTCGAAGAGCTTCTGGTACTCGCGGATCGCGTAGCGGTCGGTCATGCCCGCGAGGTAGTCGCACACGATCCGCTCCGGCCCGCTCGCGCCGATGTGGGCCCGGAAGTTGGGGGGCAGCAGCTCCTGGTCGTCGAGGTACGCCTGGAACAGCTCGCCGAGGATCCGCTCCGCCTTGACCTCCATCCGCCGCACCCGGTAGTGGTGGTAGAGGTTGCGGTTGAGGAACCCCTTGAGCTCCTGGAACTGCTCCGCCATGAGCGGGCTGAGGGACGCCGCCGCCCGCGGTGCGGTGCGGGCGTCGTCCGGGGTGCGCAGGCCCAGGTCGTCGATCGCGGCGAGCGTCGACTGCCCGCAGTCGGCGATGAGCATCCCGATGAGGCAGCGGATCGCCCCGGCGACCACCAGCCGCGCCGGCCCGCCCGGCGCCTCGCGCTCGGCGTCGGCGTGGCAGACCTCCCAGAGCGGCGCCTCGTGGAGCGAGCGGAACGAGATCAGCTCCGAGGAGATGCCGTCGTCGAGGTCGTGTGCGGTGTACGCGATCTCGTCGGCCAGGTTGGCGACCTGCGCCTCGAGCGAGGGGAGGTGCCCGGGCGCGTACTCCTCGGCGGTGCCGGCGGGCTCGTCCCAGTCGGTCCGGTGCTTCGCCAGCCCCTCGCGCGTCTCCCACGCGAGGTTGAGCCCGCGGAACCCCGGGTAACGGTGCTCGATGACCTCGACGACCCGCAGGCTCTGGCGGTTGTGCTCGAAGCCGCCGAAGGGGCGCATCATCGTGTCGAGCACGCGCTCGCCGGAGTGGCCGAAGGGCGCGTGCCCCAGGTCATGGGCCAGCGCGATCGCCTCGACGAGGTCCTCGTTGAGCCCGAGCATCCGCGCGAGGCTGCGGCCGATCTGGGCGGTCTCGAGCGAGTGTGTGAGCCGGTTCCGGAAGTGGTCGCCCTCGTGGTAGATGAAGACCTGCGTCTTGTACTCCAGGCGCCTGAACGACGTCGCGTGGATGATCCGGTCGCGGTCGCGCTGGAACGCCGTGCGGTGGGACGGCTCGGGCTCCGGGTGGCGCCGGCCCCGGCTCGAGCTGCTGCGGCAGGCCCAGGGGGCGAGCAGGATGTCCTCGCGCTCCTCGAGGCGCTCGCGCGTGTTCAGGCCGATCAACGGAAGCACCCGAGCTGGCAGCCGGTGATCTTGATGCCGAGCCGCTGCACCGCGCGCCCGGCCTCCGCTGTCGGGACGCCCTGCGCCGCGGCGACGCGAAAGACGGTGGCGC
>DATDCY010000344.1 GCA_036524115.1 bacterium
CCGGCGCTGCGCGAGCGCCCCGGCTGCGCGGCGGCGCCCTGCGCCGTCATTGCCGACGGCATCGACCTGGCCGAGGCCGACGCCGGCCTGGCGGCGGGCAGGGACGACGCGCGCCGGCGGCTGGGCCTCTTCGCCACCGACCTGGCGATCGTCCACGTCGGTCCGCTGGACGCCGAAGCCGGCGTCGCCCACCTGCTGGCCGCGTTCCACGCCCTCCTGCGGGAGACGCCGACGGCGCGGCTGCTCGTCGCGGGCGACGGCCCGGCGCGCCCGGCGCTCGAGGCGGCGGCTGCGGCACTGCGACTGGGACCGTTCGCGCGTTTCCTCGGCACCCTGCCCTCCCCTTGGCCCCTCCTTGGGGCGACGGACGTCTTCGTGCTCCCCGGGGTGCGCCGCGGGGTGCCGCTCGCCCTCCTCCAAGCCATGGCGGCCGGCTTGTCGATCGTCGCCGCGGACGGCGGCGGCGCCCCGGAGGTCGCGGGCGCCGGCCGTGGGGCGCTGCTCGTCCAGCCTGGCGACTCCGGCGCCCTCGCCCGCGCCATCGCGGACCTCGCCGGGTCAACGGCGCGCCGCCGCGAGCTGGGTGCGCTGGCGCGAGATCGCGTCGCGACCGGGTACCGGATCGAGCGTTCCGCGGCGGCGCTGCAGGCCCTGTATGCCGAGGCGCTCGGAGGCCCCGCGTCGGGCGGCTGACGCTCCCGGCGCTTGCTTTTCCGGGGTGCGATCACTATCTTCTTCGCGGACTTCACAGGGGAACGACCGTGGCGATACGGACAATCCGCACCTGGCCCGACGAAGTGCTGCGGCAGAAGGCGGCGCCCGTCGAGGACTTCGGCGACGAACTGCAGCGGCTCATCGACGACATGCTCGAGACCATGTACCACGCGCCCGGCGTCGGGCTCGCCGCGCCGCAGGTCGGTGTCTCGAGGCGGCTGCTGGTCATCGACGTCTCGTCGAAGACGGACCCGCAGCAGGTCATCGTGCTCGCCAACCCCGAACTGGTGGAGGCCGACGAGCCCGTCGAGGCCGAGGAGGGGTGCCTGAGCGTCCCCGACTACTCGGCGAAGATCAAGCGCGCGCGCCGCGTCGCGGTCCGCGGCCACAACCGGCACGGGCACCCCGTGGAGGTGCGCGGCGAGGACCTGCTGGCACGGGCGCTGCAGCACGAGATCGACCACCTCGAGGGGATGCTCTTCATCGACCGGCTCAGCCCGTACCGCCGCGAGATCGCAAAGAAGAAGCTCAAGAAGGCCCTCGCCGCCCGCGACGACGACGAGTAGCGCGATGCGCGTCGTCTTCTGCGGGACGCCGGAGTTTGCCGTCCCGTCGCTCGCGGCGCTCGTGCGGCGCCACGACGTCGCCCTGGTGCTCACCCAACCCGACCGCCCCAAGGGACGCGGCCGCGAGATCGCGGAGCCGCCGGTCAAGGTGCTCGCGCGCGAGCGCGGCATCCCGGTGCTCCAGCCCGAGCGCCTCGACGAGGCGGTCCTGCGGCCGCGCCTCGAGGCCGCCGGGGCCGAGGCGGCGGTCGTCGTCGCCTACGGCCTCAAGGTCCCCGACTGGCTGCTCGCCTTCTTCCCGCGCGGAGCGATCAACGTCCACGGGTCGCTGCTGCCGGCATACCGCGGCGCCGCGCCGGTGGCGCGCGCGATCATCAACGGGGACGCCGAGACCGGCGTGACGACGATGCTGCTGGCCTCGCGCATGGACGCAGGGCCGATCCTGATGCAGCGGCGCACGCCGATCGGTCCCGAGGAGACCGCGGGCGAGCTGGCGGCGCGCCTGGCCGCGCTGGGCGCGGATCTGCTCGCGGTGACGCTCGACGGCCTCGCCATGGGGACGGTGGCGCCGCGCGAGCAGGACGAGGCCCTCGCGACTCTCGCGCCGAAGCTCTCCAAGGAGGACGGGCTGATCGACTGGTCGCACCCCGCGCGGCGTATCGTGGACCTCGTGCGCGGCGTCAGCCCCTGGCCCGGGGGATACACGCGCCACGGCGGAAAGACTCTGAAGGTCTGGAAGGCCTCGGTGGCGGCACCGCCCGCGGGGGCCGCGCACGCGGCGCCCGGCACCGTGATCGCCGCGTCTCTCCACGAGGGCCTGCTCGTCGCTTGCGGCGCAGGCGAGGCGGTCGCCCTCCTCACCCTGCAGAGCGAGGGCAAGCGGCCGCTCTCCGCACCGGAGTTCATCCGGGGCCGCGCTGTGGCGGCCGGCGCCGTCTTCGCCTGAGTCCCCCGATCGCCCGCCCTGTGACGGCCGTCACCGTGCGGCCGGGGCCCGCTCCCGTAGACTCATCCCGTCGGTCTTAGACGAAACCAATTCCAGACATGGGAGCGAGGCTCATGCAGCAGATGCTCAGGATATTCGTCGTGCCGCCGCTGCTGACGCTGGCGCTTGTCGCCAGCACGCTCGTGTTGTACTCGAACTACCTGACGTTCAAGAGCCGGAAGACAACGTACGTGTTCAGCGATGCCTCGGAGGCGCAGCCGTGCGCCTTCTGCCACAGCGGCTATTTCGCGCGCTCCTGGCGGAGGATCGCGGCCCTCAACGTCCGCCTCAGCAACTTCTGAGCAGAGCCGCCGCCTCCTTGGCGTGGTAGGTGAGGATGAGGTCCGCGCCGGCGCGCTTGATCGAGGTCAGGATCTCCATCATCACGCGGTCGCCGTCGACCCAGCCCTTCGCCGCCGCCGCCTTGACCAGCGAGTACTCGCCGCTGACGTTGTAGGCCGCCACCGGCAGGTCGAACTCGGCGTGCACCGCCGAGATGATGTCGAGATACGAGAGCGCCGGCTTGACCATGACGATGTCCGCGCCCTCCTCGATGTCGAGGCGCGTCTCGCGAATCGCCTCGATCCCGTTGCCCGGGTCCATCTGGTACGAGCGGCGGTCGCCGAACTGCGGCGTCGACTCCGCGGCCTCGCGGAAGGGGCCGTAGAAACCCGAGGCGTACTTGGCCGAGTAGGCCATGATCGGCACGTTCTGGAAGTGGTGCTCATCCAGCGCATGCCGGATCGCGCCGACGCGCCCGTCCATCATGTCCGAGGGGGCGACCATGTCGGCGCCGGCGCGCGCGTGGCTCAGCGCCTCCTGGGCGAGGACCTTGAGCGTCGCGTCGTTGTCGACGTCGCCCCTGACGATGATGCCGCAGTGGCCGTGGTCGGTGTACTCGCAGAGGCAGACGTCGGTGATCACGACCAGCGAGGGCAGCTCGCGCTTGAGCGCCTCGATGGCGCGCTGCACCACGCCGTCGGCGCGGTGGGCGTGCGAGCCGACCGCGTCCTTCTCCTCCGGGATGCCGAAGAGGATCACCGCCGGCACGCCCAGTTCGTGCGCAGCCGCGGCCTCCTTCACGAGGTTCTCCTGCGAGAGCTGGAAGACCCCGGGCATGGAGGAGATCTCCTTGCGCACGCCGGCGCCGGGGACGACGAAGAGCGGATAGATGAAGTCCTTCGCGTTGACCTCGACCTCGCGGATCATGCCGCGCAGGGCCTCGGTGCGGCGCAGCCGCCGCGGGCGGTAGGCGGGGAAGTACATGTGCGTTCTCCTTTCAGGCCGTGTCGGCCGGAAGCATCATACGCCGGTGGTGAAATGCGCCTCGAGCGCGTCCGCGAGCGCCGGGATCGTCGCCGCGGGGGCGAGGACGTCGACGGGGAGGCCCGCCGCGCGGGCGTCGTTCGCCGTGACCGGGCCGATGCAGGCGACGACGACGCGGCCGGCGATCGCGCCGACCTGCCCGGGCTCGAGCAGCGAGACGAAGCTCTTCACCGTCGAACCGCTGGTGAAGGTCACTGCGTCCAGGGTCCCGCCGGCCAGCAGCGCCCGCAGCTTCTCGCGGCCGGCGGGCGACGGGACCGTGCGGTAGACCGTCACCAGGTCCAGCGCCGCGCCCACGCGGCGCATCTCCTCGGGGATGACGTCGCGTCCCTCTTCGGCCCGCGGGAAGAGCACGCGCGCGCCGCGCCAGGCGCCCTCCGCGGCCTCCTGGATCAGCCCCTCGGCGCGGTAGACCGACGGCTGGAACTCCACGGCGAGCCCCGCCTCCTCGATCACCGCGCGGGTCTTCGGGCCGACGGCGCAGATGCGCACGCCGGCGAGGCACCAGAGGTCGCCGCGGCGCTCGCGCACCCGGCGCAGGAAGCATTCGACGGCGTTGGCGCTCGTGAAGATGAGCCAGTCGTAGCCGCCGGGCAGCTTGTCGATGGCGCGGTCGACGTCGTCCCAGGACGCGGGGGGGACGATCTCGATCGTCGGCACCTCGACGACGTTCGCGCCGCGCTCGCGCAGCAGCTTCGAGAACTCGCCCGCCTGCCCCGGCGCCCGGGTGACGAGCACGGTCCTGCCGGCGAGCCCGCTCATGCGGCAACCACCGATACGGGGAGGCCGCTCAGAAGGGTCCAGATGCAAGGCGCGCGACGCAGCGGATGCTGAGGCGGGCTGGTGCCCGCCGCAGGCAGACGCGAGGAGCGCAACGCCGCAGATGGGCCCTTATCAGCGGCCGTCACGTCGGTGCGGGCCGCGGCCCGGGAGCGCCTGTTCACTTCCGTCTCGCCCTGAGCCCCCTGGCCCGCGTGAGCACTCATCAGCTGCTCGACTGTCAATGCGCCGGCCACACTCAGCGAGCACAGCATGCGGCCGGCGCATTATGACCGTTCACAGGCGCCCCCGGGCCACGGCCCTGTGACGAGGTTGGCCTGGGCCAGAGCGGGGGCGGGGCGGTGACGGGCGGACGCATGTGGAGCGCGAGGGCACCTGGGCGGCCGGGCCGGAGCGGCCCGAAGGGCGAAACGCATTGTTTGAGCCCGAAGGGCGAGTTATGCGTTTCGAGCGCAGGGCCGGACAGGCCCAGGTCGAGCGCGTAACTCAGCGGCCGCACGGCACCGCCACGCCCCCGCGCCACTCGGTCACGGAGAGGCCGCTCAGAAGGGTCCAGATGCAAGGAGTGCGACGCAGCGGATGCTGAGGCGGGCTCGTGCCCGCCGCAGGCAGGCGCGAGGAGCGCGACGCCGCCGATGGGCCGTTATCAGCGGCCGTCACGGTCAGCGTGGCCCCCCGGTCTGGTAGACCTCGGCGAGGATCGCGCGGCCGCCGGCATCCAGGATGCGCTCGGCCAGCTCGCGGCCGACCGCCTCGGCCTGCTCCTTCGGCCCCTCGCCGCGGTCGCGGATGATCCGCTTCCCGTCGACGCTCCCGACCAGCCCCTCCATCGTCACGCGCCCGCCCTCGAGGGTCGCGAGTCCCGCGATCGGCACCTGGCAGCCGCCCTCGAGCCGCGCCAGGAACGCGCGCTCCGCGGTCACGGCGACCTGCGTCGGCTCATGGTGGAAGATCGCGATGCGCTCGAGCGTCAGCGCGTCATCCAGGCGCGCCTCCAGGCCGAGCGAGCCCTGGGCGATCGCCGGCAGGCTGACGCTGGCGGGGATGTACTGCGTGATGCGCTCCGCGAAGCCGAGGCGCCGCAGCCCGGCGGCCGCGAGGATCACGCCCTCGAGGCCCAGCTCCTCGATCTTGCGCATCCGGGTCTCGACGTTGCCGCGGATCGAGACGATCTGCAGGTCCGGGCGCAGGTGCAGCAGCTGCGCCTGGCGCCGCAGGCTGCTCGTGCCGACCTTCGCGCCCGGCGGCAGCGTGTCGACGCTCCCGACCCGCCGCGAGACGAAGGCGTCGCGCACGTCCTCGCGCACGCCGGTGCCGGCGAGCACGAGCCCGGGGGCGCGCTGCGTCGGCACGTCCTTCATGCTGTGCACGGCCAGGTCCGCGCGCCCCTCGACGAGCGCCTGCTCGATCTCCTTGGTGAACAACCCCTTGCCGCCGACCTTGGCCAGCGGCACGTCCAGGATCTTGTCGCCCGTGGTCACGATCGGCACGAGCTCCACGGCGAGCCCCGGGTGCGCCTTCTCCAGCTCGGCCTTGACGTAATTGGCCTGCCAGAGCGCCAGCGCGCTCTTGCGCGTCGCGATCCGCAGCGGCCGGTCAGTGCGCGCCATCGCTTCCCTTGCCTCCCTGCCCCGCCGGGGGTTCCTTCAGGTTGAAAAGCTTGCGTGCGACCTCCAGGGTGACCCCCGCGTCCGGCGTCTGGGAGCTCTCCTTGAGCACGGTGAGCGGGCTGTGGAGGATCTTGTTCACGAGCGACTGGGTCAGCAGCGCCACCTGCTCGCGGTCCTTCTCGGCGAGGTGCTGCAGCTTCCCGAGGCTCTTTTCCAGCTCCGCCGCGCGCATCGCGTCCACCTGCTGGCGCAGTTGCACGATGGTCGGCACCACCTGGAGCGAGGCAATCCACTTCTCGAAGGTGCCGACCTCCTGGTCGACGAGCTGCTCGGCCTTCTCGGCCTCCTTGCGCCGCTCCTTGACGTTGGCGTCCACGACCGACTGCAGGTCGTCCACGTTGTAGAGATACGCGTTGTCGACGTCGTTCACCGACGGCTCGATGTCGCGCGGCACGGCGATGTCGATGAAGAACATCGGCCGGTGCTTGCGGCGCACCATGACCCGCTTCACGTCCTCGCCGCGGATGATGAAGTGCGGCGCCCCGGTCGAGGAGATGACGATGTCCGCCAGCGCCATCTGCTCGAAGAGGTCGTCGAACTTCACCGCCGAGCCGCCGAACTCCTTCGCCAGCTCGACCGCCTTCTCGAAGGTCCGGTTGACGACGAAGACCTCGCGCACGCCGCTGGAGACCAGGTGCTTGACGGCCAGCTCGGCCATCTCGCCCGCGCCGACGATCATCGCCGAGCGCCCCTCGATCTCACCGAAGATCTTCTTGGCCAGCTCGACCGCGGCGAAGCTCACCGAGACGGCGCTGCGCGAGATCTCGGTCTCGGTGCGCACGAGCTTGGCGACCGAGAGCGCCTTCTTCAGGAGCCGGTCGAGCACCGCGCCGATCGCGCCGGCCTCGCGGGCGTACTGGTAGGCGTCCTTGACCTGGCCGAGGATCTGCGGCTCGCCGACGACGAGCGAGTCCAGGCTCGAGGCGACGCGGAAGAGGTGGCGCACGGCCTCCGGGCCGGCGTGCAGGTACAGGTGTGGCGCCAGCTCGGCCTCGGGCACCTCGTGGTGGCGGGCGACGAAGGCGCGCACCGCCGCCGCCCCCTCCTCGCGGCCCTCGACCACCGCGGTGATCTCGACGCGGTTGCAGGTCGAGAGGATCATCGTCTCGCGCACCCCCGCGGCCGCGTGCAGCGCGCGCAGCGGCTCGTGGATCGACTTCTCCGGGAACGCGACGCGCTCGCGAATGTGCACCGGCGCGGTCTTGTGGTTCAGGCCGACAACGATGATGTCCATCAGCGGATCCTAATTGTAGGAGTGGAGGCCGCCGAGGAGGAGGTTGACTCCCAGGAAGGTGAAGAGCACCGCGAGGAAGCCGGCGATGGAGAGCCACGCGGCCTTGCGCCCGCGCCAGCCGACGGTGAGTCGCGCGTGGACGAGGGCGGCGTAGATGAACCAGGTGATGAGCGACCAGGTCTCCTTCGGGTCCCAGCTCCAGTAGGAGCCCCAGGCGTTCTCGGCCCAGAGCGCGCCGGTGATGATGCCGAGGGTCAGCAGCGGGAAGCCCACCGTCAGGCTGCGGTAGTTCACGCGGTCGAGCAGGTCGAGCGACGGCAGCCGGTGGTAGAACGCGCCGGCCAGGCGCCGCTTGAGCTGGCGCTCCTGCACGAGGTAGAGCACGCCGCCCGCGAAGGCCACGACGAAGAACGCGTCGCCGACGAAGGCGAGCGTCGTGTGCACGTAGAGCCAGTTGCTCTGCAGCGCCGGCACCAGCGGGGTGACGGTCGTGTCGAGGGTCAGCGAGAACGCGGAGAGGATGAACGCGATCGGCACCACGATCGCCCCGAGCACGGGCGCCGGGAGCTTCACCTGGAGGACGATGAACGCCACGACCACCGCCCACGAGAAGAAGTTCAGCGACTCGAAGAGGTTCGTGATCGGGAAATAGCCGGAAGCGGCCCAGCGTGCGAGGAAGAAGCCGGTGTGCAGGAGGACGCCGACGCCGGTCGCCAGCCGCCCGACCCGGGCGGCCATGTCGCGCTGGGTCGCGAGGAACCCAAGATACCCGAGGGTCCCGACCGCGTAGAGGGCCAGCGCCGCCTGGAAGAGCCTGACGTTCAGCATCCCGTCTCCCGCATCACCGTGCCTCCCGCCGGGGCCGCGAACGACCCCGGCAAAGTATGTAAGTATCCAAAAGGTGCCGGGGAATGTCAAACCTGCGGGCGCCGCGCCGCCGCTCGCGGCTTCGCGGCCGCCACTGTGCCGGCGATACGGTGTAAAATGGCGCCGAGCTCGGATACCGGTCGTCCGAAAGAAGGGGACCCATCGTGAAGGTCGACACAACCGCCCTGCTCGGTGGCCTGCCGCGCCTGCGCCAGCGCTTGCGCCGGGCGAACCTGGCGAAGAAGACCGCCGACCGCGAGCCGCCGCTGCGATCGGAGCTGTTCAGCACGGACCAGATGGAGCAGCATGGCAGGACGCTGGCCGGCCTGCACCGTTTGACCCCGGGGCACGCGCCCGACCAGCTTCTCGCGCGGCTTTCCGAGAACGAAGGCATTCTCCGCTCCTGCCGCACCCTGCTGGCCGATGCCGTCAGGACGGACCGCCGGATCACGCCGGCCGGCGAATGGCTGCTCGACAACTTCTATCTCATCGAGGAACGGATCCGCGCGGCCAGGCGCTACCTGCCGAAGAAGTACAGCCGGGAGCTCCCTCGGCTCCTGAACGGCCCGTCCGCCGGGCTCCCCCGCGTGTACGACATCGCGCTGGAGACGATCTCGCACGGCGACGGCCGGGTGGATCCGGAGAATCTCAGCAGCTTCGTCGCGGCCTACCAGACGGTGACCGTCCTGAAGCTGGGCGAGCTGTGGGCGATCCCCATCATGCTGCGCCTCGCGCTGATCGAGAACCTGCGACGCGTCGCCGCCCGGGTCGCCGCCGACATGATCGACCGGAACCTCGCCGGTCATTGGGCGGACCAGATGGCGGAGACGGCGGAGAAGGACCCGAAGAGCCTGATCCTGGTGATCGCGGACATGGCGCGCTCGAGCCCGCCGATGACGGGCTCGTTCGTCGCGGAGTTTGCCCGCAGGCTGCAGGGACGGAGTCCCGCCCTGGCCTTGCCGCTGACCTGGATCGAGCAGCGGCTCTCCGAGTCCGGCCTGACCATCGAACAGTCGGTGCGCTCGGAGAACCAGCAACAGGCCGCCGACCAGGTGTCCCTCAGCAACAGCATCGGCGGCCTCCGCTTCCTCGGAACGATGGACTGGCGCGAGTTCGTCGAGTCGATGAGCGCCGTCGAGAAGACCCTGCGTGAAGACCCCGGGGGAACGTACGCCGCCATGGACTTCTCCACGCGCGACCGCTACCGCCACGTGGTGGAGAAGCTGGCGAAGCGCGGTCGGCTGTCGGAAGTCGAGGTGGCCCGGGAAGCTGTCCGGCTCGCCCGCGAGCGCGCCGCCGGCAACGACGGCGCTCACGGCGACGACGACCGGGCGTCTCACGTGGGCTACCACCTGATCGACGAGGGGCTGCCGCGACTCGAAAAGCTGGCACAGGTCGGCTGGTCCCCGTCCGGAGCCCTCCGGGACGTGACCTCCGGATCGCCCTTGCTCGTCTATCTGGGCGCGATCACGCTCCTGACGGCGGTCGTCACCGGGGGAATGCTGGTCAAGGGTGGTGACGGCCTGCGGTCCTGGCTGCTCGCCGTGACCGGCCTCCTCGCCGCGCTGTGCGCGAGCCAGCTCGCGGTCACCCTGGTGAACTGGCTGGCCACGCTGCTGGCAGACCCGCAGCCGCTGCCGCGCCTGGACTTCTCCAGAGGCATCCCGCCTGGGTCGCGGACCCTCGTCGTCGTCCCGACCATGCTCGCCAGCGCCGAGGGGATCGAGGAGCTGGTCGAGGCCCTGGAAGTCAGGTTTCTGGCGAATCGCGACGAGAACCTGCACTTCGGCCTGCTGACCGATTTTCGGGACGCGGCGGAGGAAACGCTGGCGGAAGACGAGCCGCTTCTGCTGCTGGCCCGGCAGAGGATCGAAGCCCTGAACGAAAAGTACCCGAAGACGACGGGCGATGCGTTCTACCTCTTCCACCGCCCGCGCCGCTGGAATGACCGCGAGCGGCTGTGGATGGGCTACGAGCGCAAGCGGGGGAAGCTGTCGGCCTTGAACGCCCTGTTGCGCGGCAGGAACGGTGACGGGGCCGACAAGCTCCCGGCGAACGGCTTCTCGCTCGTGGTCGGCGAGACCTCGGTGCTGTCGGCCGTCAGGTACGTGATCACCCTCGACACCGACACGCAGCTGCCGCGCGATGCGGCGCGGCAGTTCGTGGGCGCCATGGCGCACCCGCTGAACCGTGCGCACTACGACGAAGCCAGGGAGCGCGTCGTTGCCGGGTACGGCATCCTGCAGCCGCGTGTCGGGGTCAGTCTGCCCGGCACCAACCGCTCGCGGTACGCGCGCCTGTTCGGGAGCGATCCCGGCATCGACCCCTACACGCGCGCCGTCTCCGATGTCTACCAGGACGTCTTCGGCGAAGGCTCGTTCATCGGCAAGGGCATCTACGATGTCGACGCCTTCGAGCGGGCGCTCGAGGGACGCTTCCCCGAGAACCGGATCCTCAGCCACGATCTCCTGGAAGGCTGTCATGCGCGCGCGGGACTGCTGAGCGACGTGATGCTGTACGAGGAGTACCCCGCCAGCTACCGCGCGGACGTGAGCCGCCGGCACCGGTGGATCCGCGGGGACTGGCAGATTGCGCAGTGGCTGCGGCAGGAGGTGCCCGGTCCCGGGCCCGCGCAGCCTCTGCGGGAGAACCCGCTCTCCGGGCTCTCGCAATGGAAGATTCTCGACAACCTCCGGCGCAGTCTCGTGCCTGCGGCATTGACCCTGCTCCTGCTGCTCGGCTGGACGGTCCTGGCGCCGGTCTGGTTCTGGACCGTGGCCGTCGTCGGGATCGTGCTGCTTCCCGCCGGGCTGGCCTCGCTCGTGGAAATGCTCCAGAAGCCGGCCGACGCGCTTCTGGGTCAGCACCTCGCCATCGCGGCGCGCTCGGCGCGCAGACGCTTCGCCCAGGCCGCCTTCGCGCTCGCGTGCCTGCCCCACGAGGCGCTGTTCAGCCTGGACGCCATCGCGCGCACCGCGTGGCGGATGCTGACGCGCAGACGGCTTCTGGAATGGCGCCCGTCGGGGGACGCGGACGGCGGCGGGATGCAGCACGAGGGCCTCGCCGCCCACTGCCGCGCGATGTGGATCGGGCCGGCGGTGGCGGTCGCCGCCGCGATCCGTCTGTCGCTGGCGCATCCCGCTGCGCTCGCAGCGGCCGCACCGGTGCTGTGTCTGTGGTTTGCCTCCCCCGGCATCGCCTGGTGGGTCAGCCGGCCTCTCGCCCGCCGCGGCGCACGGCTGAGCGCCGAGCAGCTCCTCTTTCTCCGGACGATCGCCCGAAGGACCTGGGCGTTCTTCGAGAACTTCGTGGGCCCGGGAGATCATTGGCTGCCGCCGGACAACTATCAGGAGTACCGCGTCGCGACCGTCGCGCACCGCACGTCGCCGACCAACATGGGGCTGGCGCTGCTCGCGAACCTTTCGGCGCACGACTTCGGGTACATCACGGCGGGTCAGCTCGTCGAGCGCACGGCGAACGCGCTGCGCACGATGGAAGCCCTGGAACGTCACCGGGGCCACTTCTACAACTGGTACGACACCCGGACGCTCAAGCCGCTGCCGCCGCGGTACGTCTCCACCGTGGACAGCGGGAACCTCGCCGCTCACCTGCTGACCCTGCGGGCCGGCCTGCTCGCGCTCCCCGACCAGAGGATCCTGAGCCCCAGGATCTTCGACGGCCTCGCGGACACCGGCAGGATACTCCTGGACGCCGCGGCCGCCGCGTCGCCCGGGGGGGGAGCTCCCGTCGGGCTCGCCCAGCTCCGGCAGCTCCTCGATTCCGCGTGCCATTCCCCGCCGCGGACACTCGCCGACGCGCGGCGCTGCCTGGAAGAGCTGGGCGCGTCCGCCGCCGAAGCCGTCGCCCGCCTCGAGGCCGCGGATGCGGCCCCGGACAGCGAAGCCGCGTGGTGGGCACGCGCGCTTGCCGGGCAGTGCCGCGCCGCCATCGACGAGCTGGCTGCGCTGGCTCCGCCGACGATGAGCGGCACCGACGAGATCCCGACGCTGCGGGAGTTGGCCGGGTCGGGGAGCCGACCGGCCGCCGGGAGGATCGCGGCCGTCGCCGATCTCGTGCTGCAGCTGGGCGAACTGGCCCGCATGGACTATGACTTCCTGTACGACAAGACGCTTCATCTGCTGGCCATCGGGTACAACGTCGGGGAGCGCCGGCGGGACTCCAGTCACTACGACCTGCTGGCATCGGAAGCGCGATTGTCCTGTTTCGTGGCCATCGCGCAGGGACAACTGCCCCAGGAGAGCTGGTTCAGCCTCGGACGGCTGCTCGCCGCCGCGGGTGGAGAGCCGGTGCTGCTGTCCTGGAGCGGCTCGATGTTCGAATACCTGATGCCGCTCCTGGTGATGCCGACGTACGAGCACACGCTGCTCGACCAGACCTGCGTGGCGGCGGTGAACAGACAGATCGAGTACGGGAGGCAGCGCGGCGTGCCGTGGGGGATATCGGAGTCGGGCTACAACACGGTCGACGTCCATCTCAACTACCAGTACCGCGCCTTCGGCGTGCCCGGCCTGGGGCTCAAGCGCGGCCTCGCCGATGACCTGGTCATCGCGCCGTATGCGTCGGCCCTCGCGCTGATGGTGGCGCCCGAGGAGGCGTGCGCGAACCTGCAGCGGCTGGCCGCCGAGGGCCTTGCGGCCCGCTATGGCTTCTACGAAGCGGTCGACTACACGCCGTCACGCCAACGACGGCGGCAGGCGCGAGCGGTGGTCCGGTCGTTCATGGCGCACCACCAGGGCATGAGCCTCCTCTCCCTGGCCCACCTGCTGCTGGACCGCCCGATGCAGAGGAGATTCGAGTCGGACCCGCTGTTCCAGGCCACCATGCTCCTGCTCCAGGAGCGGATCCCGAGGGTGACGGCCTACGCGCTGGAGACCCCCGAACTCTCCGACGTCCGTGCGTTTCCCGGTGCGGCGGAGATGCCGGCGCGCGTGTTCACCACCCCCGGCACCCCGGTTCCGGAGGTGCAGCTGCTGTCCAACGGCCGATACCACGTGGTGGTGACGAACGCCGGCGGCGGTTACAGCAGCTGGAAGGGCCTGGCAGTGACCCGCTGGCGCGAAGACACCGCCTGCGACAACTGGGGGACGTTCTGTTACCTCCGGGACGTGGAGAGCGGCGAGTTCTGGTCGGCCGCACACCAGCCGGCGCTCAAGCGCGCCGACGCCTACGAGGCGATCTTCACGGACGCGCGCGCGGAGTTCCGCCGCCGCGACCACGACTACGAGACGCACACGGAGATCGTCGTCTCGCCGGAAGACGACATCGAGCTGCGCCGGATGCGCATCACGAACTCCTCGCGGCGGCGCCGGACGATCGAGGTCACGAGTTACGCGGAAGTCGTCCTCGCGTCGCCGGCCGCCGACGCGCTGCATCCGGCCTTCAGCAATCTCTTCGTCCAGACCGAAATCCTGCCCCGACAGCGCTCGATCCTCTGCACCCGCCGGCCCCGCTCCCAGGGCGAGCACGCGCCGTGGATGTTCCACCTGATGGCGGTTCACGGGACGAAGATCGGGGACGTCTCCTACGAGACCGACCGCATGCAGTTCGTCGGCCGGGGCAGGACCGTTGCCAACCCGCAGGCCATGAGCGGCCGGGCGAGGCCGTTGGGGGCGCTTTCAGGCAGCGCGGGATCGGTGCTCGACCCGATCGTCGCCATCCGGTGCCGGATCACGCTGGACCCGGAGGAGTCGGCGACGATAGACGTCGTCTCGGGGGTCGGGGACACCCGGGACGACTGCCTGGGCCTCGTGGAGAAGTACCAGGACCGGCGTCTCGGGGACCGCGTCTTCGATCTGGCCTGGACGCACAGCCAGGTGCTGCTGCGCCAGATCAACGCCACGGAGGCCGACGCACAGCTCTACGGCCGCATTGCCGGCTCGGTGATCTACGCCAATTCCTCGCTGCGCGCCGAGTCGAGCATTCTCCGGAGCAACCGGCGCGGGCAGTCCGGCCTCTGGGGCTACGCCATTTCCGGGGACCTGCCGATCGTGCTGCTGCGGATAGAGGAGCTGGCCAACATCGACCTGGTGCGGCAGCTCGTCCAGGCCCACGCCTACTGGCGCCTGAAAGGACTGGCGGTGGACCTCGTGATCTGGAACGAGGATCACGGAGGGTACCGGCAACTCCTTCAGGACCAGATCATGGGCCTCATTGCCGCGGGCCTCGAGGCCAACGTGAAGGAACGGCCGGGCGGCATCTTCGTGCGATCCCTGGACCAGATACCCGCCGAGGACCGCATTCTGGTCGAGGCCGTCAGCCGCGTCATCGTCGCCGACAGCCTCGGCCCCCTTGCCGACCAGGTGAATCGGCGCGGCGTGGCGCCGCCCGC
>DATDCY010000345.1 GCA_036524115.1 bacterium
GCAGCAGCCGGCCGAGCGCGGGCAGCTCGAGGACGTACACGTCCAGGTCGCGGGCCGGCCCGGTGAGCTCCTGCAGGCCCGCGAAGGCCGCGGCGAACCGCGCGGCCGTCGCCGGCGGCAGGACCCCCTTGAGCTGGCCGAGCGCCGAGCGGGTGCGGCGCACCGCGACGCGCACGTCGTGCAGGAACTCCGGGTCGGTGTCGGCGCGCACGCCGGGGAGGTTGGCCTCGAGCGTGCCCAGCAGGTGCAGCAGCAGCGCCCTCGCGGCGTCGCGCGCCGGCGCGGCCGGATCGAGCGGGACGCGGACCTTGCCCGAGTAGTCCCGGGGCGCGCGGCCGAGCGGCTCGAGCAGCGCGGCGACCGTATCCGCCGGGGCCGGCTCGACATCGGGCCAGGCCGCTGCCAGAGCGCGCAGCGGCGCGGCCTGGGCGGTGTCGGGCGTGACCAGCGCCGGGCGCAGCGGCAGGCACGGCTCGGCGCCTGGCGCCGCGACCAGCGCGGCCTCGTGCGAGAGGACCAGCGGCTGCGCCCGGCCGGAGACCGTCAGTTCGAGGCGCGTCACCGTGACGCTGCCCGTTGCCAGCGGCAGCAGCGCGCGCGGTTCGACGAGCGGCGCGAGACGCTCGCGGAGCGTGCCGGGTGGCAGGTCGCGGATCCAGCGCGGCACGCCGCCGGTGCGCGCGGCGGCGAGCGGCCGTCCCCCCTGGAGGGGCCTCAGGCGCAGGTGCGGCGGCGGACCGCCGGCCGCGTCCAGCCGCACGCCGGCGCGGTGCAGCCGCCAGTCGAAGGTGTCGAGCAGCGTGATCCGCTCGGTGCGCGCGCCCGCGACGCGCACGTGCCCCAGCGGCGCGAGGCGCTCGGCCAGCTCCTCGACGCCCAGCCCGGCGGGGAGAACGTGGACGGCCATCCGTCAGCGGAGGTTGCGCTTGCCCGGGGTGAGCGCCGTGCGCTTGCGCAGGCGGGTCGCGGTCTTGAGGCGCTTCTCCGCGAGGCGGATGAGCAGCTCCTGGCACCCGGGGGCGTCGCCGGCCTTCTTCGGCGGCGTGCGCTGGACGTAGGTGCCGTCGGGCCGCATGTCCCAGGCGCTGCGGCGGTCGGTCCACTGGATGTCGAGCATCGCCTTGAGCTCCTCGCGCAGCTGCGGCGACTCCACGGGCGCGAGGACCTCGACGCGGTACTCGAGGTTGCGCTTCATCGCGTCGGCCGAGCCGATGTAGTACTCCTCGTCGCCGCCGTTGCGGAAGTAGTAGACGCGGGAGTGCTCGAGGAAGCGCCCGACGATCGAGACGACCTGGAGGGTCTCCGAGAGCCCCGGCAGCCCGGGCCGCACGCGGCAGGAGTCGCGCACGATCAGCTCGACGGCCACCCCGGCCCGCGACGCCTCGTAGAGCGCGCGCGCGATGTCGGCGTCCTCGAGGCCGTTCATCTTGAAGCGGATGCGCCCGCCGCCCTTGCGCCCGTGCACGCGGACCTCGCGGCGGATCTTCTCGAGGAGCGCGGGCTTCAGCCCCTTGGGCGCGACCAGCAGCTTGCTGTAGGCGCGCTTGGGGGTGAAGCCGGTCGTGAGGTAGTTGAAGAGCTCGGTCGCGTCCGCCCCGATGACCGGGTCCGCGGTGAGCAGGCCGAGGTCGGCGTAGACGCGGGAGGTCACCGGGTGGTAGTTGCCCGTGCCGACGTGGACGTAGCGCTGCAGGCCGTTGTAGTCCTGGCGCACCACGAGCGTGACCTTCGCGTGCGTCTTGAGGCCGACCACGCCGTAGGTGACGTGGATCCCGGCCTCCTCCATCCGGCTCGCGAGGCGGATGTTGGCCTGCTCGTCGAAGCGCGCCTTGAGCTCGACCACGACGGCGACCTGCTTGCCGTTGCGCGCGGCGGCCAGCAGGTGCTCGAGGATGCTGCTCTCGCTGGCGGTGCGATAGAGCGTCATCTTGATCGCGCGCACCTTGGGGTCCTCGGCCGCCTCCTCGAGGAAGCGCTCGAGCGAGGAGGCGAAGGCCTCGTAGGGGTGCTGGAGCAGGATCGAGCCGGCGTCGCGCACGACGTGGAAGATGCTCCGCTCGGTCTGCAGCAGCGGGTGGTCGATGGGGTGGTGCGCCGGGTCCTTGAGGTCGGGGCGCGCCAGCGCGGCGATCTCGAAGAGGTCGCGCAGCGCGAACATGCCGCGGACCTCGGCGACGTCCTGTGTCTCGTCCAGGTCCAGCTCCGAGGCGAGGCGGCCGCGGTGCGCCGGGTCCATTCCGGGGTCGACCTCGAGGCGCACGATGGGCGCGAAGCGCCGCTCCTGCAGCTCGGACTCGATGAGCGCCAGCAGGTCGTCGGCCGTCTCCTCGCTCTTCTCGGCGTTGGCGTTGCGGGTCACGCGGAAGAGCTCGCAGCGCACGACCTCCATGCCCGGGAAGAGCAGGTCGAGGTTGTGGCAGAGCACCTCCTCGATCCGCACGAAGCGCTCGCCGGAGCCCACGCGCAGGAAGCGGCGGGAGCCCGCCCCGACGGGCACCTTGACGCGGGCCAGCGAGTGCTCGGTCTCGCCGGGGTAGCGCAGCGTCACCAGCAGGTTGAGCGAGAGGTTCGACACGAAGGGGAAGGGGTGCGCCGGGTCGACCGACTGGGGCGTGATCAGCGGATAGATCGAGGCGACGAACTCGGCGCGCACCCGCGCCTGCTCCTCGCGTGCCAGGTGGTCGTAATGGACCAGCTCGATGCCCGCGGCGCGCAGCAGCTTCTCCAGGCGCGCGGCCAGCTCCTCCATGCGCCGGCGCAGGCCGACGATCACGGCGTAGCAGTCGCGGATCTGCTCGGCCGGGGTGCGGCCGTCGACCGTCACCTTCTGCACCCCGGCCTCGACCTGCTGCTTGAGGCCGCCGATGCGCTTCATGAAGAATTCGTCGAGGTTCGAGGCGGTGATCGCCAGGAACTTCACGCGCTCGAGCAGCGGCGTGCGCTCGTCCTCGCCCTCGTGGAGCACCCGGCTGTTGAAGGCCAGCCAGGTCAGCTCGCGGTTGAGGTAGAGCGCGGGGTCGAGGAGGCCGGCCCGCGCGGGCAGGGGAGGTGGCGCCACCGCGGCGGCGCGCTTCGGGGCCCCCTTGCGAGAGGCGTTGCCGCCGGCCTTCCTTGTCCGCTGCGCCGCCATGCCGACCTCCGGGGCCCGCGGACCAGCGGCCGCGCCCCGCGCGCGACCTCGGTCCGGGATAGAACAGTATACCAGCGCGCACGGGAGCGGCGCGGCTGCCCACGCCGCGGCGGGCGTGCCCGGGGCGACGCGCCTTGACCGCCGCGGACCGTGTGCTAGTCTGAAGCCCCGATGCTCGAGAAGATCGACCTCACCCTGGCCGTGCCGAAGGCGGCGTACCGCCGGCGCATCGTCCACCTGCAGGCGCGCCTCTACGACCTGGTGCACGCGGCCTTCCAGCGCCAGATACCGGCGATGATCGTCTTCGAGGGCTGGGCCGCGGCCGGCAAGGGCGGGACGATCAACACGCTCACGGAGCGGCTCGACCCGCGCGGGGTGCGCGTCGTGCCGCTCTCGCCGCCGCGCACCTCGGAGAAGCGCTACCCCTGGATGTGGCGCTACTGGCAGCGGATCCCGGCCTACGGGCAGACGATCATCTACGACACGTCGTGGTACCGGCGCGTGCTCATCGACCGCGTCGGCAAGAACGTGAAGAAGGGCGTCTGGCAGGCGGCGTACCAGGACATCGTCGAGTTCGAGGCGATGCTCGGGACCGAGGGGACGCTCATCCGCAAGTTCTGGCTGCACATCAGCCGCGGGGAGCAGAAGCGGCGCTTCCGCAAGCTGCTCGGCTCGAAGCTGACGGCGTGGCAGGTGACCGAGGAGGACTCGGCCCAGCACGAGGCCTGGGGAAAGTACGCGGGGGCGGTCGAGGAGATGCTCGCCCGCACCGACTTCCCGCACGCGCCGTGGGTCATCGTCGAGGCCACCGACCGTTACCACACGCGGATCAAGGTCTTCGAGGAGATCATCCGCGCCTTCGAGGAGCGCCTCGCCGCGCACGTGCCGCCCCCGCGCCCCGGCGCGACGCGTGCGCCGAAACGGGAGCGACGCCGTGGTCTTTGACCGGGTCGATCTGAAACTGCGCCTCAAGCGCCCGGCGTACGAGCGCGAACTCAAGGCGCTCCAGAACCGGCTGCACCTGCTCGGGTACCGCGTCTACCTCGAGAAGCGCCCCGTGGTGATCGTGTTCGAGGGGCCGGACGCGGCGGGGAAGGGCGGCGCCATCAAGCGCCTCACGCAGAACCTGGACCCGCGCGGCTATGTGGTCTGGCCGATCGCGGCGCCCCACGGCGACGACCGGGAGCGGCACTATCTGTACCGCTTCTGGCGGCGTCTGCCGGAGGACGGGCAGATCGCGATCTTCGACCGTTCGTGGTACGGGCGGGTGCTCGTGGAGCGCGTCGAGGGCTACTGCTCGGCCGACGCCTGGGCGCGGGCGTACTCCGAGATCAACCAGTTCGAGCGCCAGCTCCTGGACCACGGCACGACGGTGATCAAGTTCTGGATGCACATCTCCAAGGACGAGCAGCTCCGGCGGTTCCGCGAGCGCGAGCGCATCCACTACAAGTCCTGGAAGATCACGCAGGAGGACTGGCGCAACCGCGGCCGCTGGGAGGACCACCTGCAGGCGGCGGACGAGATGATCCTCAAGACGAGCACGCACCGCGCCCCCTGGACCATCGTCGAGGCCAACGACAAGCTCCACGCGCGGGTCAAGGTGCTGCGCACGGTCGAGGAGGTCCTGCGCGCCGACCTCGAGCGCGGCAACGGCCGGCCGCGCGGCCGCGCAAAGGACGCCGGCGCCTGAGCGCTTAGCTCTCCGAAAGGTGGCGGCGCAGAGTGGTCAGGACGTCCGCCTGGTGCGCGAGGTCGGCCACGAAGTCCAGCCGGTCCGCATCGAGCACGAGCACCGGCGAGAGGCGCCAGCGGCCGATCCAGCCGCGGTAGAGCCGGTTGAGCCCGCGGAGGTAGGCCGGGTCGAGCCCGCGCTCCGAGGGGCGGCCGCGCAGCGCGATGCGCCGGCGCTGCGTGCGCACCGATGACTTGAGGTAGATCAGCAGATCCGGCGGCGGCAGCGCGTCGCGGATGGTGCGGTAGAGGGCGAGGTACGTCTCGTACTCGCGCCGCGGGAAGAGGCCGCGCTCGGCGAGGTGGGCGGCGAAGACCTCGGCGTCCTCGTGGATCGTGCGGTCGAGCACGGCGGGCCGGTCGAGGTGGCCGATCTCGCGGTGCGCCCGGAACTTGCGGGCGAGGAACCAGACCTGGGCGGGGAAGGCGT
Organism: bacterium; assembly: GCA_036524115.1. Taxonomy (NCBI): domain Bacteria; species bacterium. Next base: position 5,292 of record DATDCY010000345.1, read on the forward strand.
AGGCCGGCATGTCGCGGTAGAAGTCGTCGAGGAAGGGATTGTCGTCGTTCTTCTCGTAGAACGGGTGCATGCCGAAGCGCTCCTGCAGGAAGCGGATGAGGCTCGACTTGCCCGCGCCGATGCTCCCGGCGACGGCGATGAAGTGAGTCTGCCGCTGCGCGCCCATGCCGCCCCGAGCATAGTGCGAACGGCGGCCGATCGCCAGAGTCCCCTATGCAAGGGGGGCGAAATCGTGTATAAGATGCGCTCTTTGAACGAGGAGGACCCAGACGATGAAGGCCAGCCCGAAGAACCGCGCGAAGACGAGCCGCCGCAAGGCCGCCCGGCTCAAGAAGCACCGCAAGGCCCGGCTGCGCGTCTCGCGCGGCGAACAGAAGTTCTAACAGACCGCCCATAAGGGCCCGTCTGCGGCGTTGCGCTCCTACCGCCTTACTGCGACGGGCACCAGCCCGTCTCATGCGGCGGAGCGTCGCGCGCCTTGCATCCGGACCCTTCTGAGCGGTCTGTAGTTCAGTCCTGATTCCTTCCGGGGCTGTTGAACCAGCCGCGCAGGACCCCGAGCTCCCGCAGCAGCGCCCCCCGCAGGCGCTCGCGCTGCGCCGGCGCGAGCGCGGCCTCGTGCACGTGCAGCTCGATGCCCGGGGCGGCTTCGAGCCGGTGCCAGGCGCCGAGGTCCGCCGCAGCGGCGGGCGCGTCAATGTCCGGCGTCGGGCCGGGCAGGGCATCGCGGGCGCCGGCTGCCGCCGGCTCGCGCGTGATTGCAGCCCCTGCCTGTCGCCCGCGGTCCACCGGCACCTTGCGGTCGTCGCGCACGAGGCCGCGGTGCGCCCAGTTCGCGGAGGCGATCTCAGGGATGAGCTGCTCGAGATCCCGGTTGCCAGCGTTTTCCACAAGTGCACGGATCTTGCGCAGCGGAAGGTAGTGGGACTGCAGGTACTTTATCACCAGGATTTGCAGCAGGTGACGGTAACCGTAGAGGGCTTGCTGGCGATCTCGTCCCACTGGCTTGTCCACAAGGCCCTGCCCTGTGTAGAACCTGATCGTCCTCTCTGTGGGAACCGTCGTCACCCGGTACCTCGTCTGCTCGGGAGCGATCAGGGGAAGCTGCTCTTCCAGTATCGCGATGAGCTGCTGCAGCGTGAATGACGTCTCTCCGCGGTGGCGATGAAACGATCTGACGATTGCCATTGAATCTATATACTGTCGACAGTATCTTCTGTCAATTTTAATCTCAGTAGATTCAATCTGTTATGAGTGCAGCATGATGCTGATCATTCGTTTAGGCGGTCCGCAGCGGGTTTCTCCGCGAATGTTGACCCTGAATGTCGCGCCTCATGTTGAGAGATGTGTGGATCACTGGTGGATCAACCTGTTGATTGCCATCCTGATGCGTGTGGGAAATTGTATCCGCCCCACGCTCCGCAGATGGTAGGATGGATCGCTGACGACGGAGGGACGCGAGACATGACCGACGAGAGCGCTCCCGGCCTGCCGGGGGCGGATGGCTGGGGAAAAGGGGAATTCCTCGACCTCTTCGGGGCCGAGGCGAAGAACCAGCCGCTGGCCGCGCGCATGCGGCCGCGCACCCTCGATGAGTACGTCGGGCAGGCGGGCATCGTCGGCGACGGGCAGCTGCTGCGCCGCGCGATCGAGGCCGACCGGCTCACCTCGCTGATCCTCTGGGGCCCCCCGGGGACGGGCAAGACCAGCCTCGCGGCGGTGATCGCCCGGCGGACGAAGTCGCACTTCGAGACCATCAACGCCGTCATGGCCGGGGTCGCCGACATCCGCAAGGTCGTCGCCGGGGCGCAGCGGCGCCGGCAGGTGGCCGGCCAGCGCACGATCCTCCTCGTGGACGAGATCCACCGCTTCAATCGCGGGCAGCAGGACGCGCTGCTGCCGCACGTCGAGGACGGCACGATCATCCTCATCGGCGCGACCACCGAGAACCCGTTCTTCGACGTGAACGCGACGCTGCTCTCGCGCAGCCGGGTCTTCCAGCTGCGGCCGCTGGAGGACCGCGACATCGCGCGCATCCTGCGCGCCGCGCTGGCCGACCGCGAGCGCGGCCTGGGCGCGCTGGGCGCGCAGGTGGACGACGCGGCCCTCGCGCACCTGGTGCGTGTCGCGGGCGGGGACGCCCGCACGGCGCTCAACGCGCTGGAGCTCGCGGTGACGACGACGCCTCCCGCCGCGGACGGCGCCGTGCGCGTGGGCCTCGCGGAGGCCGAGCAGAGCATCCAGCACCGGGCGCTGCGCTACGACCGCGAGGGCGACGAGCACTACGACACGATCAGCGCCTTCATCAAGAGCGTGCGCGGCTCCGACCCCGACGCCGCGCTCTACTGGCTGGCGAAGATGGTCGCGGCGGGCGAGGACCCGCGCTTCATCCTGCGGCGGCTCGTGATCCTCGCCGGCGAGGACGTGGGCCTCGCGGACCCGCTGGCCCTCGTGGTGGCCAACGCGGCCGCGGCGGCCTTCGAGCGCATCGGCCTGCCCGAGGGCGCGTACCCGCTCGCGGAGGCGACGCTGTACCTGGCGACGGCGCCGAAGAGCAACAGCGCCAAGGCGTACTTCACCGCGCTGGCGCGGGTCGAGCAGGAGGGGCAGACCCAGGTCCCGCCGCACCTGCAGGACGCCAGCCGCGACGGCGCGGCGCTCGGGCACGGCGCCGGCTACCTCTACCCGCACGACTTCCCGGGGCACCACGTCGCCCAGCACTACCTGCCCGAGGCGCTGCGGGGCGTGCGCTTCTACGAGCCGGGGAGCGAGGGCTACGAGGCCAAGGTCGCCGAGCGGCTCGAGCGCTGGCGCGCTGCCGTCGCCGCCGCCGCGTCGGCGTCGCCGCCGCGGCGCC
>DATDCY010000346.1 GCA_036524115.1 bacterium
GCTCCCCTCGCTGCCGCTGCCCGTCCCGTCGCCGTAGGCCCCCGCGCCGCGGCTGCCGCTGCCGCCACCGCCACCGCCACCCCCCGGCGTGGCGTCCTCGTACTTCGCGGAGATGGTGAGCGACCCGCCGGGCGCGAGCACCCGCGACTGCGGCGGGGGCGTGCGGTGCCCCGCCGCGTCCTTGAAGACGGCGGTATACTGGCCCGGCGGGAGGTTCTCCACAAAATAGCGCCCGGATGTCGAGACCTGGATGGGCTTGCCGTCGGGACGGTAGATGACGACCTGCGCATCCGAGGGGTCCACATCGACGACGACCTCGACGTTGCGCGTGTACTTGCCCACGAAGACGATCTGCCCGCCGTCGATGAGGGTCTTGGTCTGATGGGCCGGCGCGACGAATCCCGCGGCCGGCTGGAAGGTCACCGTGTAGTCCCCGGGCGGGAACCCCTTGCGCACCCAGTACGTGCCACTCCCCCAGCTCTCGGTGGGGCCCTTCACGAGGAAGCTCGCCGCGGGCAGGTCGGTCACGACGCTGACCACGTTGTCGGCGCGTCCCGCGGCCTCCGGCGAGAGCTTCGCGACCACGGCCTGCGGGGGCGCCTCCTCGACCTCGCGGACCATCGCCTCCGAGAGCTCGGGGGCCTTGGCCGTGTCGCCGGAGCGCGAGCCGGACTTACCCTCCTCGCCCGCCGGCCGTCCGCCGCCCCCCTCCTCCTTCTTCGCCGGGGGAGGGATCTTCAGCGGCTCGGGCGGGCGCACGGGAACCGCGACCGGCGCCGGCGGCGGGATCGGCACCGGCGCCATGTCGCGCAGGCGGCGGATGACCATCATCCGCTCGCGCTTCTTCTCCGTGCGCGAGAGAAACGAGATCCCGCCGACGCTGCTGAAGAGCAGCGCGTGCGCGCCGACGGACACGACCACCGCGATCACCACGGCGAGCCGCTCGCGGCGGGTCAGCCGTTCGCCGAGGCGCCGCTCGATCTTCGGCATGGCGTTGTCAGGGGTGGCGGCGCCGCGCCGGGGCGTCCGACATCCTAGCGGGCGCCCGCGCGCTCCACCACCGGCAGGGAGACGTCCGTGACGCCGACATCCAGCAGCCGGTCCATCACGTCCGCGATCGACTGGTAGCGCGTCTCCTGGTCGCTCTTGAGGATGACGTTCGAGCCGTGGAGCACCATCCGCTCCTTGACGACGCCGGCGACCCGCTCCAGCGGCACCTCGGTGCCGTCGACGTAGACCTTGCCGGCGCGGTTGATCAGGACGCTGACGCCCTGGTTCGAGATCGTGCCGCCGCCGCGGGTCTCCGGCAGCTTGACCCCGAGGCCGCGGTCGAAGCTCAGCACGGTCGAGAGCATGAAGAAGACGATGAGCAGGAAGAGCACGTCGACGAGGTTCGTGATCGGGATCCCCTCCTCGTCGACCTTGATCTGACGCCTAAATTTCAAGGTACTCGCCTCCGATCGAGTCCACCCGCTGGGTGCGCTCGGCGAGGTTCTCCTCGAGCTCCGTCATCGCGTCGAGGAACTGGATCGAGCTGCTCTGCATGTCGAGCACGAACGTGTTGACGCGGTTCATGAAGTACGCCGAGAGGAAGTAGGCCGGGATGCCGACGACGAGGCCCGCCGCCGTCGCGACGAGGGCCTCGGAGATGCCGGCCGCGACCGCGCGCGGGTCGGAGCCGCCGCCGCCGCCCATCGCCTGGAAGGAGCGGATCATGCCGGTGACGGTCCCGAACAGGCCGATCATCGGCGCGATCTTGGAGATCGTCTGCAGCGTCAGCAGCCCGCGCTCGAGCTTGGCGACCTCGAGCGCGCCCTCGTCCTCGATGGCGCGGATGACCTCGGAGCGGCTGCGGCGCTGGTTCTTGAGGCCGGCCTTGATGATGCGCGCGAGCGGGCTGTTCGTGGTCTCGCAGAAGCGCACGGCCTCCTCGAGCGCGTTGCGCGAGAAGAACTCATTGATCTTCTCCATGAAGGCGCCGGCGTCCGTCTTCGCGCGCTGCAGGTACATCAGCCGCTCGATCGCGATCGCCAGCATGAGGATCGAGAGCGCCAGCAGCGGCCACATCGCGAAACCGCCCTTGAGGAACATCGAGAACATCGTGTGTGCGCTCCTTGCCCGCGCGGGGCCGCTGTCTAGTGCCGCCCGTGGCAGGGCGTGCACCACTCGTTGAAGGTCGTCAGGCGCATCTTCTTCTCTTCGTCCGCACCGACGCCGGCCGCGCCCTTGAGCAGGCCGCGCTCGTGCGGGTTGTGGCAGGTCACGCAGGTGACCTCTTCGCCGTCGAGCGGCAGCCGCACCATGCGCAGCTCCTCGTAGGCGGTGAGGTTCTCGCGCATCTGCTTCGGCAGCGGCTTGAGGTGGTCCACGTCGGGGTGCGGCCCGACCTGGTGGCAGGAGGTGCACAGCGCCGTGAGCGTGTCCGTGTAGCGCATGCTCTCGGCCGTCTGTCCGGCCTCGGGCTGCGTGGCGTGGCAGTAGAGGCACTTCTTGCGGTAGACCTCCCCGGACTCATCGATCTGGTCGTGCGGGTTGAGCGAGGCGAAGTTCTTGTCCTCGTGGCAGCGCGCGCACAGCTCGGCCGTCGAGTTGTAGGGTCCGCCCCGCAGGAAGTGCGGGTTCGAGCCGGTGCTCCCGAGGCACTCCGGCGGCTTGTGGCAGGTCACGCAGGTGATGGCCTCGTTCTCCAGCGGGAAACGCGCGAAGTCCATCTTCCACGTCCCGGTGGTGGACTTCACCCCGAGCGGGTGGTGCTCGACGCCGCCGTGGCAGCGCTGGCAGAGGCGCAGCGAGTTGCCAGGGAAGCGGAAAGAGACCGGCGAGCCCGCCTGGGGGGTGTCGGGATGGCAGGCGAGGCAGAAGATCTTCCCGCCGTGCGGGTTGATGCCGGTGGACTCGGCGAGCACGGTGGGGTAGTCGTCGCGCAGCGAAGGGTAGAGCAGCGAGCGGCCGTGCGCCCGGTGGCAGTTGAGGCACGTGGTCCCCTCCGGCGGGACGTTGCCGCGCGGGTAGTGGGTGCGCTCGACGCCGCCGTGGCAGGAGCTGCAGAAGACGTTGACGCCCTGCGCGGCGAAGCGCTGCGGCGTGGCGGCCCCCGGCTTGAGCTGGTCGGCGGGCTTGTCGTGGCACCCGGCGCAGTCCATGGCGTCGTGCGAGTTCTCGAAGCCCTCGCCGCCGCCGACCGTGGCGCCCTGCGCGCCCTGCGGCTGCGCCGCGGGGACAGCCGGCACCGGGACGGTTGCGGTGGCCGCCGGCGGCGGCCCCGGCGCGGGGGTGGTCACGGAGGC
>DATDCY010000347.1 GCA_036524115.1 bacterium
CGCGCGGCAGAACGAATTCCTGCGCCGCGCCGGGCTGCCGGCCATGGATCTCAGGGGCGCCCTCGAGAGCCGGTACTGGGAAAAGGAGTACTGGTCGCGCGACTGGTGAGGCGGCTGGCTGCCACACTGGCGCCCGCGCGCGCCCTGTGACCGCCGTCACGCCGCCGCCCCGGCGACCGTGCTACGCCATCTCCCAGGACATCCGGGGAGGTTGCCGTATGGGAATGCTGCGCGGTCCCCTCGCAGGCCTGACTGTCGCCCTTGCGCTCTTCCACGCCGCCGCGGCGGTGGGGGCGTCGCGCCCCGCGCCGGGCACCGTCTCCCCCGCGGCTGGCGCCGGGAACCCGACCCTCTTCACCGCCACCTTCACCGACGCCGACGGCTGGCGCGACCTCGACACCGTCTGGTTCACGCTGCGCAGCAGGCTCGAGCCAGCGCGCTCGGTCCGCGTGCTGTACCGCGTCGCGACGAACCGCCTCTCGTTCAACGGCGGCACGGCGTGGCGCGGCAGCGCAGGACCCGGCGCCTTCGTTGCCCTGGCGGGCACCTGGGGCCGCCTCTACGTGCGGCACTGCCGTGCGAGCGGCGTCGGCGCGACGCTGACGCTGCGGCTCTACCTCGGCGTGAAGGCCGGCCTCGAGGACCGCGACCTCGAGGTGCTCATCGCCGCTCGTGATCGCTCGGGGCTCACGTCCGCCTGGAAGATCGCCGGCGCGCGTCGCGCCCCCTCGTCGAAGGTCTTCGCGTTCCCGGTGTTCCCCGCCGACAACCCCTGGAACACGGACATCTCGGCGGCGCCGGTGCACCCGAACTCGGACGCCTTCATCGCCAGCATCGGCGCCTCGACCGGCCTGCATCCGGACTTCGGCACCGCCTGGGAGGGCTCGCCCATCGGCATCCCGTACGTGCGCATCGGCGGCGCGCAGCCGCAGGTCCCGATCTCCTTTTATTACCCGGACGAGAGCGACCCGGGGCCCTATCCCATCCCCGGCGCCGCGCTCATCGAGGGCGGCCCCTACGCCTCGGGCGACCGCCACATCCTCCTCGTCGACGTCGACAACCTGCTGCTCTGGGAGATCTACGACGCGCGGCGGGTGACCGGCGGCTGGGCCGCGGGCTCGGGCGCGAAGTTCGACCTGACGTCCAACGCGTTGCGCCCCGACGGCTGGACGTCGGCGGACGCGGCCGGGCTGCCGATCCTTGCCGGCCTGGTGCGCTACGAGGAGGCGCAGGCGGGCGCCATCAACCACGCGCTGCGCTTCACCGCGTCGAGGACCCAGCGCGGCTACATCCACCCCGCCACGCACTTCGCGAGCAGCTCCACCGACGCGGCGCTGCCGCCGATGGGCCTGCGCGTGAGGCTCAAGGCGGGGTACGACACGAGCGGCTTCCCGGCGCCGGCGCGCGTCGTCCTCGAGGCGCTCAAGAAGTACGGGATGATCCTCGCCGACAACGGCTCGGACTGGTTCATCAGCGGGGCGCCCAACGAGAACTGGGACGACGAGGCGCTCGCGGCCATCCGCGCCGTGAAGGGCGCGGACTTCGAGGCGGTGTACACGGGGCCGATCCTGCGCTAACGAATCGCACAGCCCCTTCGGCGAAGGCGACCCCGCCGACTGGACACGTGTCCCGACGGACCGCTGGACCACGAAGACCACAGCGTCTCAGCGCCCGGCCGGTTGATTCAGCAGAAGACAGCGTCTATATTCTCGTTCCGTTCGTCCTGACAGAGGCAGTCGCCGTCAATTCGGCCGGCACTGCGCCGACCGGTTTGTACCACGGGTACCAGGCTAGCTGGGAGACGGGCTCTTCCTTGCTCACGCAGGTCTACCAGATGACGGGTTTCGGGAAGGCATAATCAAGTCCTTGCGTGGTAGCGTGGCCCAGGCGACGACGGTAGGCGTGGGCGTGGGGGATGGAGTGATGAAGAGGGCACTCCGAACTTGCAGAACCGTGATGCGCCCCTCCCGCGTCCACCTCGTCGGTGCGATGCTCATCGGGGTGGTTGTCGGCGCCTACGCCGGCGTCATTCACAACGGATTCGTCTTTGACGATGCCGTCGTGTTCTCTTCTCACTGGATGCGCGAGGGGCTCTCTCTGGCCGGCGTGCGCTGGTCATTGACCGCGCAGGCGGGAGGGAACTGGCACCCGCTGACCCTCCTCTCCCACATGCTCGACGTGCAGTTCTTCGGAATGAACCCGGGTGCGCATCATCTCATCAGCGTGGCGCTCCACGCCGCTAACGCCGTGCTGTTGTTCAGCGTTTTGCGCGCGATGACGGGCGATCTCTGGCGCGGTGCGGTGGTGGCGGCGCTCTTTGCGATCCACCCGCTGCACGTGGAGTCCGTCGCTTGGGTTGCCGAACGCAAAGACGTCCTCAGCACCTTGTTTGGCTTGCTCGCAATCGCGGCCTACTGCCGCTACGTGCGTCGGCCGGGGGCCGTGAGATATGTCCTCGTGTTGGTCTCGTATGCGGCGAGCCTGGCATCCAAGCCCATGCTGGTGACCCTTCCCTTCCTCCTGCTGCTGCTCGACTTCTGGCCGTTGAACCGTGGGACTGGGGGGGGCGAGTCCTGGCGGAGAAAGCGCCCCTGCTGGCGGCCTCGGTTGGCACGAGCGCCATCGCCCTCGTGATGCAGCGATCCGCCGGGGCAATGCAGGTCGAACGGTTTCCCTTGTCCGTACGGCTGCTGAACGCGCCGGTGGCGTACCTGGAGTATGTGCGCCGGACGGTGTGGCCCGCGAAACTCGGTGTCATGTATCCCCACCCGGGCGGCGCGGTGCCCCTGCGGGACGTCCTGCTGGGCCTGGCGATCCTGGTTCTCGGCGCCCTGCTCGCCCTGCTGATGCGACGCCGGCGACCGGCGGTTGCAGTCGGCTGGCTCTGGTTCTGCGGCGCGCTTGTCCCGGTAATCGGCCTCGTCCAAGTGGGGGAGCAGTCCTTCGCGGACCGTTACACATACCTCCCGATCGTTGGCATCTTCATGGGGATCGCGTGGGGCGTGCCTCAATCGCGGGCCGCCGACCGGCGGCGTATGGCCGTAGCGGTAGGTCTCGCCGGGGTGGTTGCGGCCCTCGCCGCGGCAAGTGCGCGGCAGGTGGAGTCCTGGGCGAACAACCGGAGCCTCTATCGACAGGCGCTCGCCGCCGCGCCGGAGAACTGGATGATGCACGCAAACCTCGCCGCGGAACTGCTCGCCGCCGGCGAACTCGCGGAGGCCCTTGCGCACCAGCGCGAAGTGGTGCGGCTGAGGCCTGACCTTCCGGAAGGGCGTCACAATCTCGGTCTGGCGTTGGAGAGGCTTGGGCTCGACGAGGATGCTGCGCGCGAGTACCGCGAGTGTCTGCGACTGAACCCTCATCACCCCAGGGCCAGCCGCAGCTTGGGCAGGGTTCTTCTCAGACTCAAGCGCCCCGCGGAGGCGCTCCCGCATCTGCTGCGCGCCGCCACGGACCAACCCGACAACGGCGAGGTCCGCTTGAGCCTGGGCGATGCCTACGTCCAGCTGGGTGACCTTGCCGCCGCGGAAGCCGCGCTGCGCGAGGCGGTGCGAATCGATCCCAAGAACAACTGGGCCAGGATGTATTGGGAGAACGTGCGCGCCCGGGTGCCGCGGCAGCCATAGGGCCCCTGTCTCTTCAGCGCCCCATCGCCTTCAGCAGCGTCGCCAGGTTGCCCTGCGCCTCGGGGAGCCCCGGCTTCAAACGCAGCGCCTCGCGGTAGGCGGCCTCGGCCTCCGGGAATCTCCTGAGATTTCCGAGCGAGGTCCCCAGCCCGGCGTAGGCCTCGGCCAGGTCGGGCCGCAGGCGGATGGCTGCCTTGAACGCGGCGACGGATTCCTCGAAGAGCTGGAGGCGGCCCAGCTCATTGCCGGCGCTGACGTAGCGGGCGGCAGGCGCGTCGCGGTTGCCGCCGGCCGCCTCCGGCCCCACCAGCAGGTACGCCTCCGGACGCTGCCGCAGCAGCTCGCGCAGCCGCCGCATCGCCTCGCGGTGCCCGGGCGCCACGCGCAGCGCCGACCGGAGCTGCTCGATGCCCCGTGCCAGGTCGCCTTGGGCGATGAGGATGCCGGCGGCGTTGCAGTAGGTGTCCGCCTTCAGCTGCGGGTTCAGCGCGAAGGCCTTGGACATGGCCTCGCTGCGCTCCTTCTGGCGGCCGGCATTCGAGAGCTCCCGCGAGATGTTGAGGTAGGCCAGCCAGTTGTCGGGCACCGTGTCGATGCCGTGCTGGTAGACCGTCAGGCCGCTCTGCCAGTAGCCGATCTGGCGCCAGCACGCGGCGGCCAGCGCGATGAGCGCGACGGCCACCGCGGCGGCAACCGCGCGGCGCGCCCGCGCCGCCGGCACCCGCAGGCCGGCCGCGAGGACGATGAAGATGCCGACGAGCGGCACGTAGGTGTAGCGGTCGGCCCGAGCCTGGTCGCCGACCTGCACCAGGCCGATGACCGGGACGAGCGTGCCGGCGTACCAGAACCAGCCGGTGAAGAGCGCGGGCGCCCGCCGCGCCAGCGCCAGCGCCGCGAGCGTGACCGCCGCCAGCAGCGCGGCGCCGACCCCGATCTTCCACGCCTCCCAGCTTCCGTGCGGGTGCGGGTAGAAGAGCGTCAGGCGCGCCGGCCAGAACGTGTCCCGCAGGTAGAGGGTCGCGGAAAGCAGCGCGTTTGCCGCCCGGTCGCGCAGGGGCGAGTACACCAGCTCGAGGACGGCGTTGCTCTCGCGTTGCGCGTGGACCGTGAGCGCGCTCGAGGCCGCGGCCAGCGCCAGCAGCGGCAGCTTGTCGAGCAGCGGCAGCCGCCAGCCCGCGCGCAGCCGCGCGAGCGGCCAGTAGTCGAGGAGCAGCAGGACGAACGGCAGCGTGACGAGCATCGGCTTGGACGCCAGGCCGAGCGCCAGGGCCGCGACGACGCCGGCGTAGCGCCGCGGCGACGGCCGCCGCGCGTAGCGCACGTAGGCGAGCAGCGCGAGCATCCAGAAGAGCGTCGAGAGCACGTCCTTGCGCTCCGCCGCCCACGCGACCGACTCGACGTGCAGCGGGTGCCACGCGAAGAGCGCCGCGACCAGCGCGCTCGGCCAGACGGCGCCGGTCATGGCGCTCGTCGCCGCGAACAGCAGCGCGGCGTCGACGGCGTGGAGGAGGGCGCTGACGAAGTGATGGCGCCCGGCGTCGAGGCCGAAGAGCTGGACATCCAGCATGTGGGAGATCCAGGTCAGCGGGTGCCAGTTGCCGCTGTGCTCGGCGGTGAGCGCCCAGCGGACGTTCTCCAGGGTGAGCCCCGTGCTGACGTTGGGGTTCAGCGTGATGTAGGCGCCGTCGTCGAGCGTGATGAAGTCGTGTCCGGCGACCTGCGCATAGAGGGCGAGCGTCACGGCGACGAGGACGGCGGCGATCAACCGCCGGCGCCCGCGCGTCGCCGCGAGCGCAGCGTGATCCGCGCTCACGGTTCCTCGCCGTGCTTCTCGCGCAAGCGCGGGTTCGCCAGCAGGCGCGCCAGATTGCGCCTGGTGTTCTCGTCGCCCGGGTCCAGCTCGAGCGCGCCCTCGAATTCGCGCCGGGCCTCCTCCAGGTCGCCGGCCCTCGCGGCGAGCACGCCCGCGTCGGCGTGCAGCCGGGCCAGCCCGGGGAAGCGCCGGAGCGCCGCTGCGATGACCTGGCGGGCCTCGGGCTCCCGGCCCGCGAGGGCGAGCTCGCCCTGCAGTCCCCACCAGAACGCGGCCGTCTCCGGTTCCAGTTCCACCGCGCGACGGAACGCCGCGGCCGCCTCCGCGTGGCGGCCCGTCGCGGCGAGGGCGGTGGCCAGGTCGTGCCACATCCCCGCAGCCCCCGGTCTGCCGTCCACCGCCCGGCGCAGGCTCGCAACCGCCTCGTCGGCGCGGCCCTGCTGCAGGCGCAGCAGCCCGAGGGCGCGGTGTCCCTCGGGGGCGTCGGGGTAGATCGCCAGCGCCTCGCGCAGCTGTATCTCCGCCTCGTCCAGCCGCTGCCTGCCGGCCAGCAGCCTGCCGAGCTGCAGGTGCGCGAACCAGTTGCGCCGGGTCACCTCGAGGGTCCGTCGCAGCAACACCTCGCTGTCGCGCCAGTAGCCGATCTGCGCGCGGGTCATCGGCACCAGCGACGCCGCGACGGGAACCAGCGCCAGCGCGGCGCACGCCCGTGCGCGGCCGGCGGGCACGGCGGCGAGCGACCAGGCCGCGGCGACGAACGGCCCGGCCAGCGGGATGTACATGTAGCGGTCGGCCGCAGCCTGCCAGCCTGCCTGGACGAGGCCCGCCATCGGCAGCAGCGTCACGAGAAACCACGCCCAACCCATCGCGAGCCACGGGGCCCGCCGGCGTGCGATCCACGCGAGCGCCGTCGCCGCCGCGGCCGTCGCCAGGACGGCGAGGGGCGCCGCGATGCCGGCGCCGGCGTCCAGGGGGTAGTAGGCGGCGAGGCCGGACGGCCAGGCGGCCGTCCGCACGTAGTGGGCAAGTGCCCGCAGGCCCGTTGCGGCGCGCCCGGCGAGGGACATGTCCGCGAGCGGGACGACCGCGGTCCCTTGAGCCCACAGGGTCATCAGGCCGCCCGCGAGCGAGAGGGCGAGCAAGGGGGCCTTTTCGGCCAGCGCGCGCCGGAGCGCCCCGTCCCTCCCGTGGAGGCGCCCGAGCGGCCACCAGTCGAGGAGAAGCAGCGCGAGCGGGAACGTCACCATCGTCGGCTTGGACAGCAGGCCCAACGCGTGGCAGGCGGCGACCGCGACGTAGCGCCACGGGGCCGGCCGGCGGACGTAGCGCGCCCAGGCCAGCAGGCCGGCCATCCAGAAGAGGCCGGCGAGGAGGTCCTTGCGCTCGGAGATCCAGGCGACCGACTCGACCCGCAGCGGGTGCACGGCGTGCAGCGCGCCGACGGCGGCGGCCGGCCAGGTCGCGCCGGTGAGCGCGCGCAGCGCGAGGAAGAGCAACGCCGAGACGGCTGCGTGCAGCAGCACGCTCGTCTGGTGGTGCCCGGCCGGGTCGAGGCCGTGGAGGTCGACGTCGGCCATGTGCGACAGCCACGTGAGCGGGTGCCAGTTCGACGCGTAGCCGACGCTGGTGAACGCCCAGGCGACGCCGCGCCAGCGCAGACCCTCCCGCACCCGGTCGTTGACCAGGACGTAGAGCCCGTCGTCGATCTGGTAGTAGCCGTTGCGCCGCGCCGGCCAGAATACCGCCGCCGCGAGCAGGAACAGCGCCACGGCGACGCCGGCGGCCAGCGGCCGATTTTCGCGCGTGGTCACCCGGATGCCCTCCTAGCGCGCGCAGTCTAGCACCCCGTCCGCCGGCGTCCAATCCGCCGGCGGACCGGGGGCGCGACACGGGCGCGGATCGCCCCCAACCGTGCTAGCATCTTCACTGAATGGAATCCTCTCATCGCTCAGACTGGAGCCGGGGCAGGCTGTTCCAGTTCATGGTCCGGCTGGGCGCCGTCAAGGGCACGGTGGTTGCCACCCTGTTCATCGCGGCGCTCTCGCTGGCGTTGGCCGTGGTCACGATGGCTGTCCTGCACCGCCTCTCCTGGATGGGCGTCTTCATCTCGGGGACCCTGCCGCTGCTGCTGGTGCCGACGCACTGGTATCCGTTCATGCGGATCTCCGAGCAGCTGCACCGCGCCGAGGGCCGGCTGCGCGTCAGCGAGGAGCGCTACCGCTCCATCCTCGAGCGGATGAGCGAGGCCTACGTCGAGATCGACCAGCGCGGCCGCCTGACGTTCTTCAACGACTCGCTCTGCCGCATGACCGGCTACCGCCGCGGCGAGCTGGAGGGCCGGAGGATCGCCGAGGTGCTCGCCCCCGCCGACGTGCGCCGCCTGATCCGCAGCGCCGCGCGCCTGAAGGACCCGGCGCGGCTCGGCGCCGTCTATGACCTGCCGGTCGCCGCGCGGGGCGGCTCGTCCCGCCACCTCGTCGTCTCCTACTCGCTGCTGCGGGACGGGCAGGGCGCGTGGCGCGGCTACCACGCGGTGCTCTTCGACGCCACGGAGCGGATCGCCGCCGAGAGCGAGAAACGGGCGCTCGAGCGGCGCCTGCTGCGCGCGCAACGGATGGAGTCCCTCGGCGTCCTCGCCGGCGGCGTCGCGCACGACCTGAACAACATCCTCTCCGGCCTCGTCGGCTACCCGGACCTGCTCCTGCTGGAGTACGGGCGCGACGAGTTCCTGCGCTCCTCGCTGCGCGCGATCAAGGACTCAGCCGAGAAGGCGTCCGCGGTCGTGCAGGACCTGCTGACGCTCTCGCGCCGGGGGGTGGTCGTCAGCGACGTCGTGAACCTCAACGAGGTCGTTGCCGCCTACCTGCGCAGCCCGGAATACGCGCACCTCGCCGCGTCGCACCCCGACGTCCGGGTCGTCTCCAGCCTCGACCCGGCCCTGCCCAACATCGAGGGCTCGGGCATTCACCTCTTCAAGACCGTGATGAATCTCGTCATCAATTCCTTCGAGGCGATCGTCCCGCCCGGCACCATACGCCTGACCACCGCGAACCGCCGCCTGGACCGTCCCGTCAAGGGCTACGACCACGCCCTGCCGGGGGAGTACGTGACGCTCACGGTGGAGGACAGCGGCGTCGGGATCTCGCCGGAGGACGCCGAGCGGATCTTCGAGCCGTTCTACACCCGGAAGGTCCTCGGGCGCAGCGGATCGGGACTGGGCCTGGCCGTCGTCTGGGGGACGGTGAAGGATCACCGGGGCTGCATCTTCGTCGACAGCGAGCCGGGGCGCGGTACCGCCATCACGCTGTACCTGCCGGCGAGCGACCGGAAGCTGCCGGAGAGCTCCGTCGTGCCCGCGCTGGAGAAGCACCTCGGCCGCGGCGAGTGCGTGCTGGTCGTGGACGACCTGCGGGAGCAGCGGGCCCTGCTCGCGCAGATCCTCACGCGGCTCGGCTACCGCCCGCAGACGGCGGCCAGCGGCGAGGAGGCGGTGGCCTTGCTCCGGCGAGGGGAAGCGGTCGATCTGGTCGTGCTCGACATGATCCTCGAGGGCGGCATGGACGGACTCGACACGTACCGGGCGCTGCGCGAGCTGCGTCCCGGGCTGAAGGTGGTGATCACGAGCGGCTATGCCGAGACCGAGCGCGTCCGCGAGGCGCAGCGGCTGGGGGCGGGCGCCTACGTGAAGAAGCCGTACCGCCTCGAGCACCTGGCCCGGGTGCTCGACGAGGCGCTGCACGCCTGAGGCCCCCGCGTTCCGCCGCCGCACGTATTCCTTGACAATCCCCTGCAAAACCCGTAGGGTACCGCTTTCGTCAGGAGGGTGGACGCGAGAGGTGGTGGGTGTAGCTCAACGGTTAGAGCACTGGACTGTGGCTCCAGGGGTTGAGGGTTCAAATCCCTTCATCCACCCCAGTTAGGTGTGATAGGATAGTACAACGTGGGCCGTTAGCTCAGCTGGTAGAGCAGCTGACTCTTAATCAGCGGGTCGAAGGTTCGAATCCTTCACGGCTCACCACGTTTTTCGCGATGAACACGCGCCGGCTGGCCAGAAGGGTCCAGGTGCAAGGAGCGCGACGATCCGGCGACTGAGGCGGGCTGGTGGCCGCCGCAGGGAGCCGGGAGGAGTGCGACGCCGCAGATGGGCCCTTGTGACCAGACGGCGGGCGAAAGTGGCGGAACGGGCAGACGCGCTGGACTTAGAATCCAGTCCCGGAGACGGGGTGGGGGTTCAACTCCCCCCTTTCGCACCACGCGCCGCCGCTCCCCGAAGGAACCCACGCCGCGAGCCTAGGGCCAAGGAGAACCCCGTGGAGGAACTGAAGGTCACCGTCGAGGAACCGGGCGCCGTCAGGCGCGCGATCACGGTCGAGGTCGCCGCCGCCGATGTCATCGCCGGCTTCGCCGCGATGCTCAGGGAGTACCGGCGCAAGGCCGTCCAGCCCGGCTTCCGCAAGGGCAAGGTTCCGGCCGACATCATCCGCCGCCTCTACTGGGGGGACATCACCTCGGACGTCGCCCGCGCCCTGATCGGGGAGAGCTACCCGGCCGCGCTCGACAAGGTCGGACTCGACCCCGTGGCGGAGCCCGAGTTCGAGATCCTCACGCTCGAGGAGGACCAGCCCTTCACGTACAAGGCCACGGTCGAGGTCAAGCCGCGCTTCGAGCCCGCCGGCTACACCGGCATCGAGGTGCCCGGCGAGTCGGTCGAGGTCGCGGACGAGGAGGTCGGCCGCCTCATCGAGGAGATCCGGCAGAGCCACGCCACCGTGAAGAAGATCGAGGAGGCGCGCGGGCTGCGCGACGGGGACGTCGCGGTGATCAGCTTCGAGGGGACGGCGGGGGGCGCCGCGATCCCCGGCGGCTCCGGGAAGGATTTCCCCGTCACGCTCGGCGGCGGCTCGTTCCCGCCGGGCTTCGAGGACAACCTCATCGGCGCGACGGCGGGCGAGACGCGCGAGTTCACGATCAAGCTGCCGGAGCAGTTCTCCGATCCGGCGCTCGCGGGCAAGGAGGCGCTGTTCACCGTGACCGTCTCCGAGGTGCGCGAGCGGATCCTGCCGGCGCTCGACGACGAGTTCGCGAAGGACGTCGGCGAGTACCAGGGGCTGGAGGACCTGCGGGCGAAGGTGCGCGAGAACATCCGGCGCACCAAGGAGGTCGCGGCGCGCGGCCGGGTGCGCGACGCGGTCGGGCGCCGGCTCGCGGAGCTGCACCCGATCGAGGTGCCGCCCACCATGCTCGAGCGCCGGCGCGAGTCGCTCATCGCCGAGGCCGAGCGCTACCTGGTGATGCGCGGGATGCCGTGGGCCGAGGTGCAGAAGACGCGGGCGCAGATCCGCGAGGACGCCGGGCCGGCCGCCGAGCGGCGGGTGCGCATCTCGCTCGTGCTCGAGGCGATCGCGGCGCGCGAGGGGATCACGGTGGGCGAGGAGGAGCTGGCGGCGGAGATCGGCAAGATCGCCGCGGCCAACAAGCTGGAGCCGGCGGAGGTGCGCCGGCGCCTCGTGGAGAACGGGTCGCTCGCGGGGCTCGCCGCCTCCCTGCTCGAGGACAAGGCCCTCGAGTGGGTGGCCGAGCGCGCGAAGATGGTGTAGGGAGGGCAAGCGTGATGAGTCTCGTGCCGATCGTCGTCGAGCGCAGCAACCGCGGGGAGCGGGCCTACGACATCTTCTCGCGCCTGCTCAAGGACCGGATCATCTTCCTCGGGGACCCCATCGAGGATCACATCGCCAACCTCGTGATCGCGCAGCTGCTCTTCCTCGCGGCCGAGGACCCCGAGAAGGACGTCAACCTCTACGTCAACTCGCCGGGCGGCGTCGTCACCGCCGGGCTGGCGATCTACGACACGATGCAGTACCTCAAGTGCCCGGTCTCCACGATCTGCATCGGGCAGGCCTCGAGCATGGGCGCGCTGCTGCTGGCCGCCGGCACGAAGGGCAAGCGCTTCGCGCTGCCGCACGCGCGGATCATGATCCACCAGCCGCTCGGCGGCGTGCAGGGGCAGGCGACGGACATCGACATCCAGGCGCGCGAGATCCTGCGGATGCGCGAGACGATCAACGAGATCCTCGTGCGCCACACCGGGCAGTCCATGGAGACGATCCGGCGCGACACGGACCGGGACTTCTTCATGTCGCCGGAGCAGGCGCGCGAGTACGGCATCATCGACGAGGTCATCGTCCGGCGGCCGGGGGCGTAAGGGGCGCATGGCACGCAGGGCGACACCGGGCGGCGGGACGCCGCCGCCGGCCAACGTGAGCTGCTCCTTCTGCGGCAAGCGGCAGGAGGAGGTCCGCAAGCTCGTCGTCGGGCCGAACGTCTACATCTGCAACGAGTGCATCAGCGTCTGCCACGACATCCTCGCCGAGGAGGGGGCGCGGCTCGGGCCCTCGGGCGCGGGGGACGTGCCGACGCCGCAGTCGCTCAAGAAGGTGCTCGACGAGTACGTCATCGGGCAGGAGCGCGCCAAGAAGATCCTCGCCGTCGCGGTGCACAACCACTACAAGCGCATCGGCGTCGGCGGCAAGCTCGGCGGGGTGGAGCTGGAGAAGTCCAACGTCCTGCTCATCGGGCCGACCGGGAGCGGCAAGACGCTGCTCGCGCGGATCATGGCGCGCATCCTCAAGGTGCCGTTCGCGATCGCGGACGCCACGAGCCTGACCGAGGCCGGCTACGTCGGCGAGGACGTGGAGAACATCATCCTGCGCCTGCTGCAGGCCGCGGAGTACAACGTGGAGCTGGCCGAGCGCGGGATCATCTACATCGACGAGATCGACAAGATCAGCCGCAAGTCCGAGAACCCCTCGATCACCCGCGACGTCTCGGGCGAGGGGGTGCAGCAGGCGCTGCTCAAGATCGTCGAAGGCACCGTCGCGAACGTGCCGCCGCAGGGCGGGCGCAAGCACCCGCAGCAGGAGTTCATCCAGGTCAACACGACGAACATCCTCTTTGTCTGCGGCGGCGCCTTCCACGGGCTGGACTCGATCATCCGCGAGCGGCTCGGCCGGCGGGTCGTGGGCTTCGGCGCCGGCGAGGGCGCGCGGACCGCGGAAGATGCGAAGGTGCTCCAGCGCGTCGAGCCGGAGGATCTGCTGCACTACGGCCTGATCCCGGAGTTCATCGGGCGGCTGCCGGTGCTCGGCGTGCTCGACGAGCTGGACGAGGGCGACCTGGTGCGCATCCTGCGCGAGCCGCGCAACGCGCTCGTCAAGCAGTACGAGAAGTTCTTCGAGCTCGAGCGCGTGCGGCTGACGTTCACCGAGGGGGCGCTGCGCGCGATCGCGTGCAAGGCGACGGAGCGCAAGAGCGGGGCGCGCGGGTTGCGCTCGATCATGGAGAGCATCATGCTCGATGTGATGTACGAGCTGCCCGGGCAGCAGAACGTGCGCGAGGTGGTGATCTCGGAGGAGGTCGTCACCGCCGGGCAGGCGCCGATCCTGCTCTACGAGAAGGCCTCGTAGGGCCCCGGCGCGCCTTACAGCGGCAGCTCGTCGAGTTTGCGGGTGAGGGATGCCTCGCCGGTCTCGACGAGCGCGGGCGCGCCGCCGAGCGTGCAGGCCCTTCCGGCCGCGTTCGTGAACGTCAGCTCGTTGCCCGAGACGGTCCCCGTCAACTCCGTGGTCTCGAACGTCCGGCGGCAGCGGAAGATCATGCGCAGCGAGACCTTGACGCCGTTGACCGGGCCGGCGATGCTCTGGACCTCGCCGATGGGTGTCCACTCGGCCTCGCCCGCAACAAAGGAGTGAGGCTGATCGAGCCGGAGCGTCAGGTCGCCGCCGAGGGCGCCGCCGTTGGCGAACCGCAGCGAGAGGTTGCCCTCCCAGCGGCCCGAGAGGTCCTCCGGGCCGGAATTGCCGCCGCACCCGCCGAGCAGCGCCACGGCGCCGAGCGCCGCCATCGCAATCGCATTCCGCATCGCACCACGCTTCATCGACGATCCTCCCTGGACGAGGGACCGCCGGGAACGGCTCGCCGGATCCCGGCGGATCGACAACGCTTCATCCTTCAGGGGATGAATCATACCCCAAAGCGGCAGGCCGCGGCAATCGTCGGCCCCGGCGCGCCGCTACCGGCGGGCCCGGGGGACCTCGTACCAGCGCAGCGTGCCGCACCCCGGGCGGACGCGGCCCCATGTGTCAACGGCGCAGTCGATCGCGACCACGGCGCACGTCGGCAGCTCCTCCGCGAAGCGCCGCACGAGCGCCTGCGCCAGCTCCGTGACGCCGGGGTTGTGGGCGACGAGCAGCAGCGCGCGCGCCCCGTCGTCCGCCTCCTGCAGCAACTCCAGCAGGGTGTCGGCGTCGGCCAGGTACGCCCGCTTCTCGGGGCGGATATCGTCCCACGGGAAGTCCAGCTCGCGGGCGACGATCCGCGCCGTCTCGAGCGCGCGGCGCGCCGGGCTGGCCAGGACGGCATCGGGGTGCGTCCCGCGCAGCGCCAGGACGCGCCCGGCCTCGGCCGCATCGGCCCTGCCGCGCGGCGCGAGCGGCCGCTCGAAGTCGCCCCCGCGCCCCGACTCCTTCTCGGCCTTGGCGTGCCGCAGGACCAGGAGCCGTTTCACCGCCGGCCCCTCCGCCGCAGCGCGTCGAGGACGATCCCGGCGAGGACCCCGTGCCCGAGGCGCCGGGCCGCCGCGGTCGGCGAGAACCACCGCCGCCGGCGCACGTGGGCCTCGGGCCAGGAGCGGTGCAGGCGCTCGACGTCGAGGCGGTAGACGAGGACCGTGCACACGCCCTGCCACTTCTCGTAGCGGTAGCGCCCGAGCATGCGCCGCGACACGCGCCCGGTGACGCCGGCCTCCTCCCACGCCTCCTTCGCGGCGGAGCGGGCGGGGGAGTGGCCCTTCTCGACGATCCCCTTGGGAATGACCCAGCGCTTGCCGCCGCTGCTGGTCACGAGCAGGACCCGCGGCTCGTCACCAGCGTAGCGCACCGCGAGCACGCCGGACTGGCGGTACCACGACGCGGGCTTGCGACCGCCCTTCACGGCCGCCCCCAGCGGGAGTAGGGGGCGCGGGCGAGCGCCGCGTTCGTGTAGCGCGGGTCGTCCGTGACCTCGGCGCCGACCCAGGCGGGCAGCGCCACCGCGGCGTCGACGGCCTCGATCTCCACCTCGGCGACGACCAGCGGCGCGTTCGCGCCGGAGAAGACGTCGACCTCCCAGGTGCGGCCCGCGAACCCGACGTGGTGGCGGACCTTCTCGACGGTGCCGCCGGCGCAGAGGCGCTCGAGGATCTCCGCCGCGTCGGCGGGTGGTATCGGATACTCGTACTCGTCGCGCGCGGCGCCGGCCGCGGGGCCCTTGACGGTGAGGAAGGCCCGCCCGCCGCCGAGGCGCACGCGAACCGTGCAGGCGGCGTCGGCCCCCGCCGAGAGATAGCCCTGGCGGTACGCGACGCCGGCGTCGGCGCCGGCACGCCAGTCGTCGCCGGTCACCAGGAACTTCCGTTCGATCTCCTTAGCCATCGCCCCCTCCGTCGCCCTCGCTCTCGCGCGCGCCGCCGCCCGGAGGCTGCGCGCCGCGCGCGCCGGCCGCCGCGTGCCGGAGCATCCGTT
>DATDCY010000348.1 GCA_036524115.1 bacterium
GCCTGCACCCGCGGCCGCGCCGGCCGCCGCCGGCCCCGGCGTCGTCGAGGGCAAGCTGCTCTTCGACGGCCAGCCGATCACGCGCGTGACCAGGCTCGAGCCGACGTTCTGGTTCCGCAACGAGAAGAAGGGCGCCCCGGAGAAGCCGCAGGTCGAGTACGGCGACGGGGCCTTCCGGGTGCGCGGGCTGCCCGCCGGCAAGATGGGCATGAGCATGCGCATCAACCTCGAGCCGGGCAATCCGAACCTCTACCCCGGCGACCTCGACGCGTGGACGACGTTCACGGTCGGCGAGGCGGCGACCGCGCCGCTCGAGATCAACATGCGCAAGGTGATCCACCTGAAGCAGCCGGTGGACAACGGCGTCGTGATCCGCGGCTGGGACGAGCCGTGCGGCGCCGGCAACGTGCTGCCGGGGAAGGCCGTCTTCTCGTGGGAGCCGCTCGACCCCGCGGCGACGTACGACGTCACCGTCGACAAGCTCGCCTGCGGCCGCAACTACGCCCCGGCGGGCAGGGTCTTCGCCAAATCGACCACCGAGGACTGGATCAAGCTCGAGCTGCCGCCGAGCGCCGCCGGCGAGTGCTACTCCTTCCGGCTCACGGCGCGCAAGAGCGAGCGTCCGATCGGCATGTTCACGACCCATGGCCGCGACGGACTCGGCTGGGACTTCCGCTTCACCGTCAAGTAGTCTGCGCCGGCGCGCGCTGCTCGGCCTCCTGTCGCTGCTCCTGGGGGCGGCTCCCGCCTTCGGCGAATCCGCTCCCGCGCCGGCCGCCGCCGAACCGGCGTTCTGCGTCCCCGGAACGTTCCTCGCGCACGAGGTGCCGGGGCTCGCCGTCGCGGGAGTCAGCCGGCTGCGCGTCTTCCGGCTCGGCCCGGCCGTGCTGGCCGGGATGGCGATCGGCGATTCGGACGCGGCGGCGGTGGCGCGGCTGGCCGAAGGGCACGGCGCGACGTCCGCCGACCGCTACTGCACGTGGTACGTCAACAAGGGCAACCGCGAGGCCGCGAAGCTGTTCCGGCACGTCTACCTGCCCAATCCGCGGCACCTGGGGCCGCGGAAGGCGGCCGATGAGTACGGCGAGCTCTTCGGCCCGGCGCTCGGCCCGGGGCCGGACGCGGTGTGGGGGTGCCTCGAGCAGCGGCACTATGTCGCCGTCGGCTGCAACGGCCAGCAGCACCGCGGGCCGACGGCCTTCGGGATGGTGCTGGCGGCGCTCGGCTGCGAGCCGGAACACGCCGCGGAGATCGTGAACCACCTCTGGGGGCTCAACGGCGTGCCGGAGGCCAACCGCCTCGCCGCCATCCGCCGCGCTTACGAGATCGGCGCCAGCCAGCCGGACCTGCGCGCCCGCCTCCAGCGCCTTTTCGGCGGCGCGAACTAGGAAGCTACTGCGTCAGGATCCGGTAGATCTCCTCGTAGCGCGCCGCCGCCTTCGCCACGATCGCGTCGGGCAGCACCGGCCCCGGGTACGTCTGGTCCCAATCGAGCGTCAGCAGGTAGTCGCGCACGATCTGCTTGTCCCAGCTGTCCTGGCCGCGCCCCGGCTGCCAGGTCGCCGCGGACCAGAAGCGCGAGGAGTCGGGCGTCATCAGCTCGTCGATCAGGATCAACCGCTTGTCGAAGATGCCGAACTCCATCTTCGTGTCCGCGATGATGATCCCGCGCTTGCCGGCCAGTTCGCGGCCGCGCCCGTAGACGGCCAGCGCCGTGTCGCGCAGCATGCAGGCGAGGTCGTCGCCGACGATCCGCGACAGCTCCTCGAAGCTGATGTTCACGTCGTGGCCCGCCTCGGCCTTGGTGCTCGGCGTGAAGATCGGCGTCTCCAGCCGCGCGGACTCCGTGAGCCCCGCAGGCAGCCGGATGCCGCAGACGGTGCCCGAGGCCTTGTACTCCTTCCAGCCGCTGCCGGAGAGGTAGCCGCGGACGATGCACTCCACGGGCAGCACCGCCGCCTTCTTGACGAGCATGCTGCGCCCCTCGAGCACGTCGCGGTGCGCGCGCAGCGGGGCGGGGAAGTCGTCGACCTCGGTGGCGACGAGGTGGTTCTCGACGATGTCCGCCACCTGGCGGAACCAGTGGATGGAGATCTGCGTCAGCACCCGCCCCTTGCCGGGAATGCCGTTGGGCAGCACCACGTCGAAGGCGGAGATGCGATCCGTGGCGACGATGAGGAAGTGCTCGCCGATGTCGTAGACGTCGCGGACCTTGCCGCGGCGCGGCGGCGGGTAGCCGGGCAGGGCGGTCTGGAGAACCAGGCGGCTCATCGCTGGCTCGGGTGGGCCGAAATCCGCGCGCCGGGCGCGCTAGACGACCTTCGCGCGGACCTTGTCGGTCAGGTCGGTGGCGTAGTCCTTGAGGTCCTCCGCCAGGTCGGCGATCTGCTGGCGGGTGCGCTTGCCGGACTGCGGGGCCAGCAGCAGCGCCAGGCCGGCGCCGACGGCGGCGCCGACAACCAGGGCGACGACTACGGAGCGGTTGTGTTCATCGTGGCTGCAGAACATGGGACGCCTCCTCGTGGCAGCGGTTTTCGACCAGTCTCACACCTCTATCGATACGATATGTCCCCGTCGGCGCGAAATCAACCCCGCCGCGGGACGCGGCCCCGGCGGCGCGCGACCCGGTGGATCTGCACCTCGCCGCCGCAGTAGGTGTCGAAGGCGATCGCGGCCTCGACCGCGCGGCGGGCGAGCGCCTCGGCCCCGATCCGCGTGCCGTGCAGCGCGTGGAGCGCCCCGAGCGCGAACTGCGCCCCCGAGCCGATGGCGAAGTAGTGCTCGACCTCGGTCACGCTCATGTCCGGCCCGACGTAGTAGATGCCCCCGCGGTTCGCCAC
>DATDCY010000349.1 GCA_036524115.1 bacterium
ATCGCCCGGGCCGGCGCCTTTTCGAGCGTGCTGATCGGCCTCGTGGTCTTCGTCAGCTTCCGCTCGCTGCCGGCGCTGGCGCTGGTCTTCCTGCCGATGGGCTTCGGCATCCTCTGGGCCTTCTCGCTGGTGCCGCTGACCGTCGGCGACTTCAACCTCGTCACCGCGTTCATCGTCGGCATCATGTTCGGGCTCGGCGTCGAGAACTCCATCTACCTCGTCAAGGACTTCCAGAAGGAGCTGGCGCACCGCGGCCCCGAGGAGGCGCTGCTCGAGACCTACCTGACGACCGGCCCCTCGGTGATCATCTCGGGGCTCACCACCGGCTTCTCGCTGCTGCTGCTCACCGCGGTCTCGACCTTCCGCGGCTTCTCCGAGTACGGCTTCATCGGCTTTCTCGCTATCATGCTGATCATGGCCTCGATGTTCGTGGTGCTCCCCGCCACGCTCGTGCTCGCCCAGCGGGCGGGCCTGCTCGCGCCCTACCGCACCGCGCTGCCGCGGGTGCCCCGGCCGCGCGCGCCGGTGACGGCGACGCTGCTGGCCGTCCTCGTGGCGGCCGCGGCGTTCGCGGCACTGGCCACGCGCTTCGACTACAACTTCCACAACTTCCGGTTCGACCGGCGCAAGGTCGGCGACTCCCAGCAGGTGCGCGACCGCCAGAACCAGGTCTACGCCGGCTCGATGTCGCCGGGGGCGGTCTACGTCGCCGACGACTTCGCCGCGGCGGACCGGCTCGCGGCCGAGCTCGCCGCGGCCAAGGCGCGCCCCGGCACGACGATCGGCCGCGTGCGCAGCCTGCGCGACCTCGTGCCCGACGCGCGGACGCTCGGGGACCGGCACGCGCTGCTCGAGGAGATCCGCGGGGAGCTCTCGGGCGGCTGGACGCGCAAGGTCACCGACACGGACGAGCGCCGGCTCATCGACGACTTCCGCGCCTGGGACGAGCCGGCGGGCGCCCTCGGCGTCACGGACATCCCCGACTCGATCCGCCGGCCGCTGCTGACCAAGGACGGCACCGGCAGGGTCATCGTCTCGATCCACCCGGCGGTCGAGCGCATGGACGCGCGCAACGCGATGAGCTTCGGCCGCGAGCTCGGCGGGCTTCCGCAGGTGGCGGGCGTCGTCGGGCCGATCGGCGAGACCGTCGTCTTCGGCGAGATCCTGCGCCTCGTGCTCGACGAGGGGCCGCGGATCGTCCTGATGACGCTGGCGCTGGTCTTCGCGATCGTCTTCGCCTACCAGCGCTCGCTCGGCCAGACGCTGCTCATCCTCTTCCCGCTCGTGGCCGGCGTGGTCCTCTCGCTCGGCGTGCTCGCGGCCGCGGGGCTGAAGCTGAACTTCTTCAACATCATCGTCATCCCGAGCCTCCTCGGCATGGGCGTCGACAGCGGCGTCCACTACTTCCGCCGCTGGCGCATGCACGGCGGCGACGTGATGGCGGCGCAGCGCGAGCTGTTCGAGCCGATGTCGGTCGCCAACTGGACGACGGCGATCGGCTACGGCGGGATGATCTTCGCGAACCACCCCGGCATCCGCTCCATCGGCTACTTCGCCGTGATCGGCGCGCTGTGCGCCTGGGTGACGAACCTCTTCCTCTTCCCAGGCCTGCTCACCTGGATCGCGCGCCGCCGCGTCCCGGC
>DATDCY010000350.1 GCA_036524115.1 bacterium
GGCGAGCCGTTCCCGCGCTTCGGGCGACGCGCCCGGCCCCGCCAGCAGCAGGCAGTGCGCCGGGTCCGCGCCGCGGCCCACGCGCCCGCGCAGCTGATGGAGCTGGGCGAGACCGAAACGCTCCGCCCGCTCGACGAGCATCACCGTCGCCTCGGGGACGTCGAGGCCCACCTCGACGACGGTCGTCGCCACCAGCAGCGGCGCCGCGCCGCTGCGAAAACGCTCGAGCTGCGCGCTCCGCTCGGCCGGAGGCATGCGCCCGTGCGCCAGCCCCACGGCGACCTCCGGGAAGAAGGCGCGCAGCCGCGCGGCCGCGCGCACCGCCGCGACCGCGTCCTCGCCTCCCTCCAACGCGAGCGGGCAGACCACGTAGACGCGCCGGCCGCGCGCCAGCTCGACGCGCACCAGCTCCCAGGCCGCGCGGCGCCCCTCGGCGCCGACCACCCGCGTCGTCACCGGTCGCCTGCCTGGCGGCACCTCATCGATGACCGAGACGTCGAGGTCCCCGTAGAGGGCGAGCGCCAGCGTCCGGGGGATCGGCGTCGCGGTCATCACGAGCAGGCCCGGCGCCTCGCCCTTGGCTCGCAGACGCACACGCTGGCGCACGCCGAAGCGGTGCTGCTCGTCCACGATGGCGAGCGCCAGCCGCGCGAAGCGCACGCGCTCCTCGAGCAGCGCGTGCGTGCCCACGACGAACCGGATGGTGCCGGCGGCCAGGCCCGCCAGCAGCGGCCCGCGGCGCTCGCGCGGGACGCCCGCGGTGAGCAGCTCGACCGCGACGCCCACGGGCGCCATGAGCGCCGCGAGCACCCGGTGGTGCTGCTCCGCGAGCAGCTCCGTCGGCGCCAGCAGCGCCGCCTGCCCCCCCTGCGCGCACGCCGCGGCGGCGGCCAGCGCCGCCACCACGGTCTTGCCGCTGCCGACGTCGCCCTGGAGCAGCCGCTGCATCGGGCGGTCGCCGGCGAGATCGGCGAGGATCTCGCCGACGACGCGCGCCTGCGCCGCCGTCAATGCGAACGGCAGCCGCGCCTGGAAGCGCTGCGGCAGGTCCGCGGGGACCCTCCGCCCCCGGCGACGGCGCGACCGTCCGTACCGCGCCCGGCTCAGCGCGAGGCGCAGCTGCAACGCGAGCAGGTCGTCGAAGGCGAGGCGGCGGTGCGCCGGCGTCCCGCCCGCCTCGAGGGCCTCGACGTCCGCGTCGTCGGCGGGCTCGTGGACCGCGGCGAGCGATTCGACGAGGCCGGGCAGACTGAGGCGCGCACGCAGCTCCGGGGGCAGCGGGTCCTCCAGGCCGGCAGACGCCGCGGCCAGCGCCCGGCGCACGAGCGTCCTGAGGGTCGCCTGCGGCAGCCCCTCCGTCCCTGGGTAGACCGGCCGCACCGCGGGACCGATGCGTTCGCCGTCCTCGCCGAGCGGTTCGATCTCCGGGTGCAGCATCTCGGCGCGTCCGGCTTCCACGACGACCGAGCCGTGGACGAGGACGCGCGAGCCGGCCGCGAGCAGCGGCTGCAGGTGCGGCGCACGAAAGCGGAACCAGAGGGCGGTGACGCGGCCGCCGCCATCGTCGGCCAGCACGGCCCGGAAGACGCGCCGGCGCTTGCGCGGCGTCACCTCCGGGCCGGCGGAGATCACCCGCGCCGCGAAGGAGCCGGGCGGGCCGCCGGCGAGGTCGGCGATGGTCCCGAGGCGGCGGCGGTCCTCGTAGCGGCGGGGGAGCAGCCGGAGCAGGTCGCCGACGGTGGCGACGCCCAGTCTCTCGAGCAGCGCCGCGCGCGCCGGCCCGACGCCGGGGACCAGGCGGACGGGGTCGGCCGGACGGAGGGCGGTGCTACTCGCCAGCCTTCGCCGCCTCGTTCAGCTCGCGGACGAGCGCCTTCGGGTCGAGCCCGTGGTTGACGGCGCCCGCGGCCACCGTCTCGGCCACCGCCCCCTGGCAGCCCCGGCAGCGCATCCGGTGGCGCTCGAAGACTTTGCGTGTCGCCGGCGCCGCCTTGAGGACCTCCACGATCGTCATCTGCTCAGTGATCTTCATGGTTCCGATCAGGCCTCCCTCAGCCAGGATTCGAACAGGGCCTTGCCGACGAAGAAGTCCGCCCACGCCAGCGCGATGTCGATGATCATCGACCTGAAGATCCAGTGTGTCTGCGGCGGCTGCCCGGAGATGAGGCCCAGGATGCCGAGGTGGCCCATGAGCACCGTGCCGTAGACGACCAGCATCCCGTTGAGCAGGTACGCCAGCGGCGCCGTGGCGCGACGCGCAAACAGCGCCGTCACGCCGACCAGGTCGACCAGCGGCAGCAGCGTCGCCGCCAGGTAGGAGCCGCGGAAGATCGTCTGTCCGGGGTGGTCCTTGTCGGGGAGCAGCACGGGGTGGGCCAGGTAGTGCAGCACGAGCGCGCAGGCCGCCAGGAGCACGAGCGCCGTCAGGAGCGTGCCGCGGGACGAGGTGGCGCTCATTGCGCGAACTTCGTCAGGGCGCCCAGCGCGAGCGTCAGCAGGATCGCCGCGGCGTGCAGCAGCCACCAGCCGGGGGTCCCCCTCATGATCGATCTGAGCACGGGAACCTTCAGCGGCCGAGCAGGAAGTGGCCGGCGGCGTAGACGAGGCTTACCGCCGCCACGTGCAGCACCCACCAGCGGGCGGTGGGAAAGGGAGCGTATTTCTTCACCTGTGTCCTCCTCTGCCGTCCGACCTATCTAGCCCCGCACGTCGGAGCTTGTCAACGGCTTCTTGCCTTTCCGCGCGATTTCGTGTACAAAGCCGGCTTCACGGAAGGTTGTGAAGAAACGGAGGATCAGCCCATGTCGAGAACCTGCGATATCTGCGGCAAGCGCCCGCAGACCGGGAGCATCATCAGCCACGCGCACAACGTCAGCACGGTGCGCCGGATGCCGAATCTGCGCAGCGTGAAGGCGGACGTGCCCGGCCGCAGCAAGCGCGTCACGGTCTGCACGCGCTGCCTGCGCTCCGGCAAAGTCAAGAAGTCCGCGTAGCGGAACGCCCGGACCCTTCTGAGCGCTCCGCTTCCGGTATCTACGCGAGGGCGACCGCCTCGATCTCGACGGCGGCGCCCCGCGGCAGCGCTGCCACCTGCACGGTCGCGCGTGCCGGCGGCTCCACCGGGAAGAAGCGCGCGTACACCGCGTTCACCGCCGCGAAGTCCGCCAGGTCCGTCAGAAAGATCGTCGTCTTGACAACTCGCGCCAGCCCGCTCCCCGCCGCCTCGAGGACCGCCTGCAACGAGAGCAGCGCCCGTTCGGCCTGCGCCGCCGCGCCGCCGGCGACCATCTCCCCGCTCGCCGGGTCCAGCGGGATCTGCCCCGAGACGAACACGAAGCCCCCCGCCCGCACCGCCTGCGAGTACGGGCCGATGGCGGCCGGGGCGCCGCCGGTCGAGACCACCTGCCGATCGCTCATCGAATGTGCCCTCCCCTTCTGCGCGCGGGGTCTACCACGGTTCCGGCGTCTTGACAACGCCCGCTCCGCGGCGGAAACTGTGCCACGCTTCACATGGGCCGACCAACGCCTCAGCAAAAGGAGTGACGCGTGGACACGATCTCGGTGCTCAAGCAGGTGACGCTCTTCGCGGGGCTCGACGCGCAGACGATCGAACAGCTGGCCTCCATCACGGAGGTGCGCACGTACCAGTCCGGGCAGCAGATCTACGCCGAGGGCGAGGCCGACGCCGCGCTCTTCATCGTCGTCAGCGGCACCGTCCGCGTCGACAAGCAGGTCAACGCCGGGCAGCAGCAGACGCTCCAGCAGCTCTCCAAGGGCGAGATCCTCGGCGCGATCTCCTTCGTCCTCGGCGGCGAGCACAGCGTCTCGGCCCAGGCGCTGCACGACGCGGAGCTGCTCATGATCCGCCGCACCGAGTTCGACCGGCTCGCGACGCGCAACCCGACGGCGGCCTACCGCGTCATCCTGCGGCTCGCCGGCAAGCTCGCGGCGCTGCTGCGCGACATGGACGAGAAGTTCGTCGAGCTCATCGGCTACGTCTACGGCCGCGGCAAAAAATAGTCCTCTTGCAGGTTCATCTGACCCCGGACCGCTCAGACGGGGTCAGATGCAAGGCGGAGTCCGATCCGGCGACTGAGGCGGGCTAGCTGCCCGCCGCAGGGAGTCGGGAGGATTCCAACGCAGCAGATGGCCCCGTATCAGCGGTCCGGTCACTCAGGGTCGCGCATCGTCACGCGGAGGACCTCCGCGACGGTCGTGACCCCGCGCAGCACCTTCTGCACGCCCGACTCGCGCAGCGTCCGCATCCCCTCCTTGCGCGCCGCCGCGAAGATCGCGCCCTGATCGGCGGTGCCGCTGATCAGCGCGCGCAGGCCGGGCGTGACCTCCATCAGCTCGAAGATGCCCGTGCGGCCGTGGTGGCCCGTGCCGCGGCACTGGGGGCAGCCCCGCCCGCGGCGCAGCCGCACCGTCCGGGCCGCCGGCACGCCGAGCGACGCCAGTTCGTCGGCCGTGGGCTCGTACTCCTCGATGCAGTGCGGGCAGATCCGGCGCACGAGCCGCTGCGCGACCACGAGCAGGACCGTCGAACCGACGAGGTAGCGCGGGATCCCCATGTCGGCGAGGCGGGTGACCGCCGTCGGCGCGTCGTTCGTGTGCAGGGTCGAGAGCACCAGGTGCCCGGTGAGGGCCGCCTGGATCGCGTTCTCGGCGGTCTCGGCGTCGCGGATCTCGCCGACCATGATGATGTCGGGGTCCTGGCGCAGGATGTGCCGCAGGGTCGTCGCGAAGGTCAGCCCGATCTGCGCCTGGACGTTGACCTGGTTGAACGCCTCGTGGATCATCTCGATCGGGTCCTCGATGGTCGTGACGTTCGTCTCGTCCGTCGCCAGGTCCGAGAGCGTCGAGTAGAGCGTCGTCGTCTTGCCGCTGCCGGTCGGGCCGGTCACGAGCACGATGCCGTGCGGCGCCGCCACGAGGCGCTGGTACGTCTGGAGCTGCTCGGGCGTCAGGCCGATCTGGGAGATGTCCTGGAGCAGGATCTCCGGGTCGAAGATGCGCATGACCACCTTTTCGCCGAAGGCCGTGGGCAGCGTCGAGACGCGGATCTCGAAGTCCCGCCCCTTGTGCGCGACCTTGATGCGTCCGTCCTGGGGGCGGCGGCGCTCGGCGATGTCCAGCCGCGAGAGCATCTTGATGCGCGAGGTCATCGCGGGGTGGATCACGTGCGGCACCTGGTGGATCGTGTGCAGCAGCCCGTCGATGCGGAAGCGGATGCGCGCGCGGTCGCGCCGCGGCTCGAGGTGGATGTCGCTCGCGCGCTGGTCGAAGGCGTAGGTGAAGAGGAAGTCCACCGCGTTGACGATGTGCTGGTCGGTGGCCTCCATCTCCTTGACGGACTTGAGGCTCACGTACTGCTCGAGGCTCGAGAGCGCGCCGACCGTGGGCACCATCCCCGCCTCGGCCTTGACCACGGAGGTCTTGAAGCCGTGGAACTCGGTGAGCGTCTTCGTGATGTCGCTGCGCGTCGCGACCACCCGGCGCACGCGGAAGCTGCTCGAGCGCTGGATGGTCTCGAGCGCCTCGTCGTTGAAGGGATCCGCGGTCGCGAGCGTCAGCTCGTCGCCGTCGAGGGACACCGGCACCATCAGGTTGCGCACGGCGAAGGCGCGCGGGATGGTGCGCGTCACCAGGTCCATGTCCAGCCGCAGGGGGTCGATGCGCTGGAACGGCAGGCCGAGGCCCTGCGCCAGGCCCTCGTAGAGCTCGCGCTCGCCGACGAGGCGCCGCGGATCGCGCGCCTGACGCAGCCGCAGGCCGGCGAGGTACTCGAGCACGTCCGGCTCGGCCCGCTCGGCCTCGGCCCCGGCCCCAGCCCCGGCCCCGGCCGGCGCCCCGCCCTTCCCGTCCTCCCGCCGGCGCGCCTTGCCGCCGCGCAGGTGCGCCTCCTAGCGGCGCTGGGCGTCGCGCGCCTGGTCGGCCGTGAGCACGCCGGCGCGGGCCAGGACCTCGAGCACACTGTCTGCGCCGCTCTTCATCGGGCCTCCAGAGTCCCGCTCACAATGGGGACAGATTTATTGTTCCGCATGGCCGACCGCACGGCAGGAACGGAGGCTGACTGGAAGATTGAATCTGTCCCCATTCTTCATTTTCAGACCAGGGCGGCGAGATCCAGCAGCAGGACCGTGCGGCCGTCGCCGACGACCGTGACCCCGGCGAGCCCCCGCACGCCCTTGAGCGGCGGGCCCAGCGGCTTGACGACCACTTCCCACGTGCCGAGGAGCCGGTCGACCGCGAGGCCGGCGGCGCGCTCCGAGAACTCCGAGACCGCCACGAACCGCCCCTGCGCCGCGCGCAGGTCGCGCGGCGGGCAGCCGAGCAGCGCGCCCAGGTCGTGCAGCGGCACGAGCCGCCCGCCGTGCTGCAGCAGCGGCCGGCCCCCCGACCACGCGACGTCATCCTCCCCGAGCTCGCCCGCCCGGACGACGTGCGAGACCGGCAGGCCGTACTCCCGCCCCCCGGCCTCGACGAGCAGGATGCGGATGATCGCCAGCGTCAGCGGCAGCCGCAGGGTCACCGCGCTGCCGCGCCCCGGCTCCGCGTCGAGCCGCAGCGTGCCGCCGAAGCCGTCGATCTTGGCCTTGACGACGTCCATGCCCACGCCGCGCCCGGAGATGTCCGTGACCGCGCCCGCGGTGCTGACGCCCGGCAGGCAGCTGAGCAGCAGCTTCTCCCGCGCGCCCAGCGCCGCGGCCCGCTCGGCGGTGACCAGGCCGCGGGCCACCGCGGCGGCCGCGATGCGCTCGGGGTCCATGCCGCGGCCGTCGTCCTCGACGCGGATCCAGACCCAGTCGCGCTCGCGCCCCGCGAGCACCCGGACCGCGCCCCTGGGGTCCTTGCCCGCGGCGGCGCGCGCTTCGGGCGGCTCGATCCCGTGGTCGACCGCGTTGCGCACGAGGTGGATGAGCACGTCCCCCAGCTCCTCGAGGATCGCCCGGTCCATCTCGATCCCCTGGCCCGCGACCTGAAAGTCGATCTGCTTGCCGGAGGCGCGCGCGACGTCGCGCACCAGCCGCGGCAGCCGGTCGGTGATCAGGCCCAGCGGCATCATGCGCACCGTCATGATCGTGTCCTGGAAGCCGCGCACGAGCACGCGCAGCCGCTCGAGGTTGGCCTTCAGCTCCTCGCTGCCGAGGCCGGCGCCCACCTCCTCGAGCCGCTCGCGCGTGATGATCATCTCGCCGACGACGTCGATCAGCTGGTCGAGCACCCGTGTCTCCACCCGGACGGTCGCCGGCCGCTTCTGGCCGGGGCGATCGCCGAGGCGCACGCCGGTCCCCGCCGGGCGCGACACCGCGGCCTCGCGCGCCGCCAGCAGCGCCGGTGCGGCGTCGCCGTCGCCCGCGGCGGCGTCGCCGAGTTGAAGCCGCCGCAACTCCAGCTCCTGCAGCTCCGGTATGGCGAGCAGCTGCGCGCGCAGCCGCTCCTCCGGGCTCTCGGTGAGCACGAGCGCGTCCACGACGTCGCGCCCGGTGCCCGCCCGCACCTCCTCGAGCGTCGGGCTCGAGGCGAGCAGCATGCCCGCCTTGCCGAGGCGGCCGAGGGCAACGAAGTTGCGCGCGGCCATCGCAGCGGCGTCCCGCGAGATGCGCAGCCTGACCGCGTAGGGCCGAAGGCCGCTGCGCACGAAGTCCCGGACCATGGCCAGCCGCTCGGGGTCCAGGGCGAGGATGCCGCCCTCAGCGGCGACCAGGTCCGCCGGCCCCTCCCCGCCCGGGGTCGGGCCCGGCGGGGGGCCCGCCGGCGCGGGGGACGCCGCTGCGGCTTCGGGCGCCTCGACGGACGACGCGACCGGCGCGGCCTGGGGC
>DATDCY010000351.1 GCA_036524115.1 bacterium
CCTCGAGACCGGCGGCGTCCACCGCCACCGCGCGGCCCGCCCGCAGCGAGAGCAGCGCCGCACCGAGCGCGCCGAGCGAGGCGTGGTGCGGCGGCACCGTCAGCTCCGGGTAGTGGCGCTGGAAGGCGCGGACCTGCAGCGGGTTGGAGGCGACGCCGCCGATGAAGACCAGCGGCGGCTGCAGGGAGCGGGGCCCGACGATGGTGCTGATGAAGTTCGCCGCGCTGCCCTCGTGCAGGCCGGCGACGATGTTCGCGAGCGGCTCCCCCTTGTTCTGCAGGTGGATCATGTCGGACTTCGTGAAGACCGTGCAGCGGCAGGCCACGGGCGCGGGGCGCTCGCTCGAGAGCCCCTCGCGGATGAAGGCCGCGAGCACCGCCTCCAGGCGCCCCTGGTCCGCCTGCGCCGCCGGCGCGATGAGGGTGGCGGCGAGCCGCTCCGCCTGCTGGTCGATGAACGAGCCGGTCCCCGAGGCGCAGGGGCCGTTCATCGCGAAGTGCTCCAGCCGCCAGCGCGGGCCGTCCCAGGCGAGCGCGAAGAGCGCCGCGTCCTGGCCGCCGATCGCGAGGATCGTGCGCACGCCGGGGGCGACGTGGGCCGCGCCGACGATCTGCGCGACGGTCTCGGGCTCCCACGGGGCCCCCAGCCGCGCGGCGATCTCCTGCCCGTGCGCGCCCGTGAAGGTGACCGATGGCAGACAGGCCGTGCCGAAGCGCGCCCGCACCGCGGCGAGCGCCTCGCGCACCGCCTGGACCGTCCTGCCGAAGTGGCGGCGGTACGGCTCCTCGTGGACAAGGGTACCCGCGGCGTCGAGGGCGACGCAGTTGACGCTGACCGAGCCGGCGTCGATGCCGACGGCTGCCGGTGCGCCCGGTTGTTCGCTGGGAGTCCGATCCACGATGGCTGCTTTTCGTGCCGGTTTGCGCGTAGACTAGCAATCATGGAGGCCGGAAGCAAGTTCCGCGGGCCCGCCGGGGTGCTGGCGTGAGCGGCGGCATCTCCTACGGCGCCGCCTTTCTCGGCGGGCTCGTGTCCTTCGTCAGCCCCTGCGTGCTGCCGCTGATGCCCGGGTACCTCAGCTACAT
The DNA here is from genome assembly GCA_036524115.1 of bacterium. Lineage (NCBI taxonomy): Bacteria > bacterium. The sequence goes on from DATDCY010000351.1 coordinate 1,086, forward strand.
CTCCGGTCTCTCCTTCGAGGAGCTCGAGCGGCTGCCGCCCGGGGCGCACCTGGGGCGGACGCTGCGCCACGCCGCGATCTTCGCCAGCGGCTTCACCGCCGTCTTCGTCGCGCTCGGCCTCACGGCGACGACGCTCGGCGCCTTCCTCGGCACGCACGCCGTGGCGCTACGCCGCGTCGCGGGCGCCCTGATCTTCATCTTCGGGCTGCAGGTCTCCGGGGTGCTGCGCCTGGGCTTCCTCTACCGCGAGCGGCGCTTCGAGGTCCATCACCACCGGGTCGGCACGGTCCGCAGCCTGCTGCTGGGGATGGCCTTCGCGTTCGGCTGGACGCCCTGCGTCGGCCCCATCCTCTTCTCGGTGCTCTCCTACGCGGCCGGCGCGGGCACCGCCGCCACGGGGGCGCTGCTGCTGCTGAGCTACTCCCTGGGCCTGGCGGCCCCGTTCCTCCTCGCGGCGGCGGCGACCTCGTACTCCTTCCGGATCATCGGGCACAGCGGCCGGTGGCTGCGGCCGGTGCAGGTCGCGGCGGGAATCGTCATGATGGCGATGGGGCTGGCGCTGATCACGGGGGTCTTCGAGCGGCTCAACCTCCTGCTCACCGGCTTCTTCTCCTGAGGGCAGGCCGCCGATAAGGGCCCATTTGCGGCGTTGCTCTCCTCCCGCCTCCCTGAGGCGGGCACGAGCCCGCCTCAGTCGCCGGATCGTCGGGCGCCTTGCATCTGGACCCTTCTCGACGGCCTGCCAATCCACAATGTGATGAGCAAGTCGGCCTGGGACAGAGCGGGGGCGGGGCGGTGACGGGCGGACGCATGTGGAGCGCGAGGGCACCTGGGCGGCCGGACCGGAGCGGCCCCGTCAGGGGCGAAACCTGTTGTCTGAGCCCCGGAGGGGCGAGTTACAGGTTTCGAGTGGAGGGCCGGACAGGCCCAGGTCGAGCGCGTAACTCAGCGGCCGCACGGCACCGCCCCGCACCGCTCTGGAACGGGCCAACCTTGTCAACAGGGCGACGGCCCGGGGGCGCCTGTGAACGGTCATAATGCGCCGGCCGCTTGCTGTGCTGGCTGAGTGTGGCCGGCGCATTGACAGTCGAGCAGCCGCTGAATGCTTTCGCGGATTGACGGCATCAGGGCGAGACGGAAGTGAACAGGCGCCGCCGGGTCGTGGCCCGGCACGGATGACGGCGGGAACGCGCGGCCGCCGGATTCCTATGGGCGTGAGGCGGGATTGTGGTACCGTGGGGCCACGCAAGGAGGAGACACCCATGGACATCGATGACCTGATCGCGGAGGGCCAGCGCCTGCTCTCCCAGACCAAGTTCGAGGAGGCCGCGGCGGCGTTCACCAGCGCGCTGGCGGCGACCCCCGACAACCCCACGCTGCTGGCCTCGCGCGGCGCCGCCCTGATCGCCCTCGGGCGCCACGACGAGGCGTTCGCGGACTTCGACCGCGCGGTCGCGCTCGCCCCCGACAACGCCCGCCTGTACTACCGCCGCGGCATGGGGCGCATGGCGCAGCAGCAGTTCGAGGCCGCGGTCGCGGACTTCACGAAGGCGATCGAGCGCGACCCCCAGTACGGGGTCGCCTTCTACAGCCGCGGCATGGCCTACGACTCGCTGGGCCGCGAGGAGGAGTCCCGCGAGGACCTGCGACGCTCGTGGGTCCTCGGGCAGGCGAAGCTCCAGGGAGAGCTGGACACCTACGGCATCATCCGCAGCGAGCTCGACAAGCCGCGTTAGTGCCGTGGAGGAGCGGCGCGACTTTCTCGTCATCGGCAGCGGCGTCGCCGGGCTCACCTTCGCGCTGAAGGCGGCGGCGCACGGCACCGTCGCGATCGTCTCCAAGCGCGAGGCGCACGCCTCCAACACCTGGTACGCGCAGGGCGGGATCGCCTCGGTCTGGAGCGACCAGGACCGCTTCGACCTGCACGTCCAGGACACGCTGACCGCCGGGGACGGCCTCTGCCACCGCGACGTCGTGGAACTGGTGGTGCGCGGCGGCCCCGACCGCATCCGCGAGCTGATCGACCTGGGCTGCCACTTCTCGCAGGGGCAGGCCCCGGGCGCCGGCTACGACCTCGGCATGGAGGGGGGGCACTCGCGGCGGCGGATCCTGCACGCGAAGGACTCCACGGGCCGCGAGATCGAGGAGATCCTCCTCGAACGCTGCCGGGCGCACCCGCGGATCCGGATCGTCGAGCACCACATCGCGATCGACCTCATCCTCGAGTCGCGCCTCGGCGGGACGATCCGCGACGGGCACGACCGCGTCTGGGGCGCCTACGTGCTGGACGTGCGCGGCGGCACGGTCCACTCGTTCGTCGCCGGCGCGACGCTCCTGGCCACCGGCGGCGCCGGCAAGGTCTACCTCTACACGAGCAACCCCGACGTGGCCACGGGCGACGGCGTCGCGATGGCGTTCCGCGCCGGCGCCGCGGTCGCCGGGATGGAGTTCTTCCAGTTCCACCCGACGATCCTCTACCACCCGACGGCGAAGGGCTTCCTGATCAGCGAGGCCGTGCGGGGCGAGGGCGGTGTGCTCAAGACCCTGGACGGGCAGGCCTTCATGGCCAGGTACGACCAGCGCGCGGACCTGGCGCCGCGCGACATCGTCGCGCGCGCGATCGACCACGAGATGAAGGTCAGCGGCGCCGAGCACGTGCTGCTGGACATCACCCACCGCCCCGCGGACTTCCTGCGCGAGCGCTTCCCGGCGATCCACGCGCGCTGCCTCGAGCTGGGGATCGACCTGACGCGCCAGCCGATCCCGGTCGTCCCCGCGGCGCACTACATGTGCGGCGGCGTGGTGACCGACGCCGGCGGCCGCTCGACGCTCGAGGGGCTCTACTGCGCCGGCGAGGCGGCCTTCACCGGCCTGCACGGCGCCAACCGGCTCGCGAGCAACTCGCTGCTCGAGTCCGTCGTCTTCGCGCACCGGGCCTTCGAGTCGGCCCTGGCCGCCCCCCGCGTGCCCGTGCCGCCGGTGGCGCCGTGGAACCCCGGCGGCGCGACGGCGAGCACCGAGGAGGTCGTGGTCAGCCAGAACTGGGACGAGCTGCGCCGCGCGATGTGGAACTACGTCGGGATCGTCCGCTCCGACAAGCGGCTGGCCCGGGCCCGGGCCCGCGTGCGCCTGCTCAAGGAGGAGATCGAGGAGTACTACCGCAACGTGCTCGTCACCAACGACCTGATCGAGCTGCGCAACATCACCACCGTCGCCGAGCTGATCATCGAGTGCGCGGCGCGGCGCGCCGAGAGCCGGGGCCTGCACTACACGACGGACCACCCGGCGCGCGACGACGCGCACTGGCGGTGCGACATCGTGCTGCGCAAGGCGCCCGACGGGGTCATCGCGACGTTGGACCGGAAACCGTTCACCAGGTAGCGCGGGCCCGTCGGGAGGGCTTCTTCCGCCCTGGCGGCGTTGCGGAAAGGGCTGCTTGTGCGGCGGTCACCAGACCGCCTCCGCGCGCCCATTTCCGCTGGCCTTGCCAGAACGGAAGAATCCGCTCCCGCCAGACCTGCGCAGCATGTGCCTGTAACGACCGGACGGCGCCGGCGTTGACAAGGCGGTTGCGCGCCGTGAGAATGGCACCACCATGACGAATCCCCCCGCTGCCGCGCTCCCCGACAAGGGCATCCCGGCGCGGGACCGCCTCATCGTCGCCCTCGACCTGCCCTCGCCGGCGGAGGCGAAGCGCTTCGTGGAGCAGCTCGGCGACGCGGTGTGGTTCTACAAGATCGGGCTCGAACTGTTCATGGCCGGGGGCTACTGGGAGCTGGCGGACTGGCTGACCGCCCGCGGCAAGAAGGTCTTCGCCGACCTGAAGTTCTTCGACGTCCCCGAGACGGTGCGCGCGGCGGTGCGCAACGTCGCGGGCCGCGGCGTGCACTTCACGACCGTCCACGGCAACGACGCGATCATGCGCGCGGCCGCCGAGGCCAAGGGGGACGTGAAGATCCTCGCCGTGACGGTGCTGACGAGCCTCGACGCGGGGGACCTCGCCGACCTCGGCTTCGACTGCGACGTCGCCGCCCTCGTGCTCTCGCGCGCCCGCCGCGCCCTGGAGATCGGCTGCGACGGCGTCATCTCCTCGGGGCTCGAGGCGCCGCGGCTGCGCGAGCACCTCGGCGGGAAGTTCCTGGTGGTCACGCCCGGCATCCGGCCGGTCTTCAACAAGCCCGCGGACGACCAGAAGCGGACGGTTGACGTCGAGGATGCCTTCCGCGGGGGCGCGGACTACATCGTCGTCGGCCGCCCGATCCGCACGGCCCCGGACCCGCGCGCGGCGGCGGCGCAGGTACAGGAGCGGATCGCCGCGCTCTTCGCGCGCTGAGCCGATGGCGGCACCGGTGGAGCGGCGGGCGGACGCGGGCCCGCGCCTGACGTTCCTCGGCGCCGCGGAGAACGTCACCGGCTCGCGCTACCTGCTCGAGCACGGCGGCGCCCGGGTCCTCGTCGACTGCGGCCTCTACCAGGAGCGCGAGTTCCTCGCGCGCAACTGGGACCCCTTCCCCGTCCCGCCGGCCTCGATCGACGCCGTGGTGCTCACGCACGCCCACGTGGACCACTGCGGCTACCTGCCGCGCCTGGTGCACGACGGCTTTCGCGGCAGCGTCGTCTGCACGCCGGTCACGGCCGAGGTCGCGGCGGTCGTCCTCGAGGACTCCGCGAAGCTGCAGGTCGAGGACGCGGCCTTCAAGCGCAAGCGCCACACGCGGGAGAAGCGCACCGGCCCGCACCCCGAGGTGCCGCTCTACACCCCGGAGGACGTCGAGGCCGCCGCCGCGCTCTTCGCGCCCACGCCCTACGGGGCGGAGGTCCGGCTCGGCGGCGGGCTCACCGCCACGTTCCGCGACGCGGGCCACATCCTCGGCTCGGCCTCGGTGCTGGTCGGCTGCGGGCAGGGCGCGGCGCCGCGGCTGCTCTTCTCCGGCGACGTCGGCCGCTGGGACAAGCCGCTGCTCAACGACCCGGAGCCGGCGGCGCAGGCGGACTGGGTCGTGGTGGAGTCCACGTACGGCGACCGCGTCCACGAGGGCGGCGGGTCGATCAAGGAGCAGCTCGCGGCGGTGATCGCGGACACGCGGCGGCGCGGCGGCAACATCGTCGTGCCGAGCTTCGCGCTCGAGCGGACGCAGGAGATCCTCTGGTACCTCGCGGAGCTGCTCGAGGAGCGGCGGATCGAGCCGCTGCTGGTCTTCGTCGACAGCCCGATGGCGGTGCGCGTCACCGACATCTTCGAGCGCCACCCCGAGATCCTGGACGCGCCGATGCGCGAGGCGCTGGCGCGGCGCGCTTCGCCCTTCCGCTTCTCCGGCCTCAAGATGATCCGCACGGTCGAGGAGTCGAAGGCGATCAACGGCATCAAGGGGACGGTGATGGTCATCGCCGGTTCGGGCATGTGCACCGGCGGGCGCATCAAGCACCACCTCGACGCCAACATCGCCCGCCCCGAGAGCACGGTGCTCTTCGTGGGCTACCAGGCCGTCGGGACCCTCGGCCGCCAGATCCAGGACGGGAGCCCCGAGGTGCGGCTCTTCGGGCGGATGCTCCCGGTGCGGGCGCGGGTCGAGAGCATCCCGGGCTTCTCGGCGCACGCCGACCGCGAGGAGCTCACGCGCTGGCTGGCCGGCATCGCGCGCGCTCCGCGGCGGGTCTTCGTGACGCACGGCGAGCCGGAGGCGGCGGCCGCATTCGCCGCGCACCTCGCGTCGCGCTTCGGCTGGCAGGCGACGGTCCCCCGCTACGGCGACGTCGTGTCGCTCACCTGCTGAGCGACGCCGCCGAAGCACTCCGCGAGCCGCTCCGCGATCAGCGGCGCATTGCCGCCGGAGCGGTTGTTGACGATCACGGTGACGTGCCGCCCGGCGGCGATTGCGGCGCGCATCACGCACACCGTGTCCTCCAGCATCCGCTCCGAGAGCAGCCCCTCGATCAGCCGGTCGAAGGGGTGCGTCCTGGCGAACGCGTCCTCGTAGCGCATCCCCCGCGGCGTCATGAGCCGCACCAGCACCTCGCCGCCCTCGTTGAAGAAGCGCCCTCCCGCGCGCCCGAGCTGCTCGGCCAGCGGGGGCAGCCACGTCCAGTGCGAGAGCGCCTGGCCGACGCCGGTGCGCGCGAGCACCGCGTAGACCGGCTCCGCCAGGTACGCGTCGGTGCGCAGCTCCAGGTGGTAACGCCGATCCGGCGGGATCCGCCGGAAGAAGCGCTCCAGGTCGGCGGCCTCGTCCTCGACGGCGTCGCGCTCGGCGGCGCGTCGGTATTCCTGCTCGAAGAGGATCCCGCCGAGGTTGTCGTGCAGCAGCCGGACCGCCGGCGCGTAGAAGCGGTGCGTGAAGAAGTCCGCGTCAAGGTAGTCGGAGTTGGGGACGAAGCAGCCGCCGCTGCGCAGGCGCGGCGCCATGACGGCCCGCGGGGCCTTGAGGAAGACGCGGTCCCCCTCCCTGAGGTGGCCGGCGTAGGTGCGGACGATGTGAAACGTGTCGGTCGGCTGCAGGTGCTCATCCAGCAGCGGGCGGTAGAAGGTGAAGTCCAGCTCGAGCGCGCCGAAGTGCTGGAAATACTCCTCGACGCTGTCGACCGGCAGGACTTCCTCCAGGTACCGCCGCCCGCCGACCTCGTGAGTGCGGCGGGTGATCCGGCCCGCGTAGCGCTCGCGGGTGTAGATCTGCCCGATCCACCCCGCGTAGCGGTCCGACGCGGTGCCGACGGCGACCTGCGGGTGCAGCCCCCGGAAACAGAACCTCATCGCCTTCACCTTACGCCGGCCTGCCGGGCCCGTCCACACGCCAAGCGCGGCCGCGACCGCCGACTGTCGACTGTCGACCGCCATGACCGCCGGCTTGGCGGGCGGTGCGCCCTGCGCTATCCTTCCCGCGCCGGCCCCGCGGGCCGGAGGACCAGGGGCAACCCGCGCCCGCCGCGAGCAGCGATGGCGCCAACGACAAGGAGACCCGCATGACCGAGCACCTCGTCCCACGCACCCCGTCGGCCCACGGCTATCCGCTCCTGATCAGGCAGATCTTCGAGGCGCCGCTGGTCGACGCCCCGGAGCAGGAGATCGTCTACAAGGGGTCCCTGCGGCTGACCTACCGGCAGTTCCGCGAGCGGGTCCACCGCCTCGCCGGGGCGCTGACGGCCCTCGGCGTGAAGGCCGGCGACACGGTCGCGGTGCTCGACTGGGACAGCCACCGCTACCTCGAGTGCTTCTTCGCGGTGCCGATGATCGGCGCCGTGCTGCACACCGTCAACGTGCGGCTGACCCCCGAGCAGATCATGTACACGATCAACCACGCCGAGGACGACGTGATCCTCGTCCACCGCGACTTCCAGCCGATCCTCGAGGCGATCAAGGGGCGCCTCGACACGGTGAAGAAGTACGTGCTGCTCGCCGACGACGACGCGCCGGCCGGCGGCGGCCTGCCCTTCGCCGGCGCGTACGAGGCCCTGCTCGCCGCCGCGCCGCCGCGCTTCGATTTTCCCGAGTTCGACGAGAACACGCGGGCGACGACCTTCTACACCACCGGGACGACGGGCTTGCCCAAGGGCGTCTACTTCAGCCACCGCCAGCTGGTGCTGCACACGATCACCGCGATGGCCGCGCTCGGCACGCAGCGCACCCACGGGCGCTTCCACCGCGAGGACGTCTACATGCCGCTGACGCCCATGTTCCACGTCCACGCCTGGGGCGTGCCGTATCTGGCGACCTCGATGGGCCTCAAGCAGGTCTACCCCGGCCGCTACGTCCCGGACCTGCTCCTGGAGCTGATCCGCACCGAGAAGGTGACGTTCTCCCACTGCGTGCCCACCATCCTGCGCATGCTCCTGCGCACCCCGGGCGCGGAGAAGTACGACCTCTCCGGGATCACGATGCTCATCGGCGGCGCCGCCATGCCGCGGTCCCTGTGCCTGGAGGCGATGAGCCGCGGCATCGACGTGCTCGCCGGCTACGGCCTCTCCGAGACCTGCCCGATCCTCTCGGTCGCGCACCTCAAGCCGGAGATGCTCGCCCTCGGCCCGGAGCAGCAGGCCGAGGTCCGCAGCCGCACCGGCCTGCCGCTGCCGCTCGTCCAGGTGCGGCTGCTCGACGACGCCGGCCGCGACGTGCCGGCCGACAACGCGACCCCCGGGGAGATCGTCGTGCGCGCGCCCTGGCTCACCCAGGGGTACCTCAAGGACACGAGCAACTCCGAGAAGCTCTGGCAGGGCGGCTGGCTGCACACCAACGACATCGCGGTGCGCGATCAGGCCGGCTACCTGCGGATCACCGACCGGCTCAAGGACGTGGTCAAGGTCGCCGGGGAGTGGGTCTCGTCGCTGGAGCTCGAGGACCTTATCGCGCAGCACGCAGCGGTCGCGGAGGTCGCCGTCGTGGGCGCGCCCGACGACCGCTGGGGCGAGCGGCCCCTGGCCCTCGTCGTCCTCAAGCCGGGGACGGAGGCCGGCGCGGCCGTCGAGAAGGACATCGTGCACTTCGTCAAGGGCTACGCCGACAAGGGCTTCGTCTCCAAGCATGCGCTGCTGCTGAAGGTGAAGGTCGTCGAGGCGATCGACAAGACCAGCGTCGGCAAGACCAACAAGGTGGCCCTCCGGGCGAAGTACCTGTAGCCGGGGCGGCTCGGAGGCCCCGGCGCGCCCTGGCGGCGTCGGGGCCCGCGCTGCTTGTGCGGCAGGCACCAGCCTGCCTCCGCGCGCGCTTGCCCCTTCCTTGCCAGGACGCACCGGGACGCTCCGATCCGCCTCGGCTTCCGTTCCGGAGACGGACAAGCGCACAAGGCGATCGCCGCGGACCGAACCCGTCCTGGAAACCGGAACTACGGCTTCGAGCTGGTGGATTGGGACGATGGCGCAGCCCGCTCCAGGCCGGCGATCGCCGCCTCGACGAAGCCGAAGCCGAAGTGGCCGATGTTGCAGTCGCTCATGACGAGCACGACCGCGTCCGTGCCGGCAAGCTCCCGGGCAGCGTCGAAGCTCCCCCGCTCCAGCGGCTCGACGATCGGGCCGGGGAAGCGGATGCGCCGCCGGAAGTAGTCGAGGCTCTCCCCGGGCTCGATGAGCCTCTCGGCGGTCATGAAATTCAGGAACTGCAGCGCGAAACTGTCGCCGGTGAAGCGCAGGCGCGGGCGCGCGCCGCCCTCCTGTCGCCGCTCGAACACGGGGTGCGTCTGCGGGCCCGGCCACGGGTTCGGCCAGAAGAGATTCAGCAGCTCGCCCAGATCGTTGTCCGTCGCCCAGACCGTGCCGTCCGTGCGCGAGCCGCTCACGGCGAGCTGCACGAACCGCCCGGGCTCCTCGCGCTCGAGCAGCGCCAGCAGGCGGCCGGCGAGCAGCGCGTTGGCGTAGTGGTTCCAGTGCGTGCCGCCCTTGGCATACAGGGGCGTCCCGTCGCGCTTGCGCTCCCTGCGCAGAATGACCGGGACGTCGAGGAGCGCCACGCCCGAGCGGCGCAGCGCCGGCGCCACCTGCTGGTACATGCTGCGCCGGCGCTGCCGCCCGGGAACGACGAGCCGCGGCGGCAGCAGCTCGGGGTACATCTCGGCCTTGCCCGGCGCGAGCACCACGATCAGCCGCGACCCGCGCCCGCGCAGCAGCTCGTCGAGCCGCCTGGCGCGCGCGGCCATCTCCGCGACGTGCTCCGGCGTCAGGTGGCGCGGCCGGTTGTACTCGTCGACGTAGGCCTTCTCCAAGAGGGTGCCGTCGCGGCCGAGCACGATCAGCGTGCCGTTGGTCGGGGGCTGGCCGAACAGCGTCATCCCCACTTGGTTGTCGAGCCGCACGAGCCACCCGCGCAGCCGCAGCCGCCGGGAGACCCAGCGATCCCAGGACTCCTGGAACTGCCCGCTCCACCAGCTCCGCGGCGTGAGCGGGGCCAGCTGCACGGGCACCTCCTCGCCCGCCAGCCCCATGCGCGGGACCAGCCGCGCCCGCTGGTGGACGAAGAGCAGGCCGAGCAGGCCGAGGAAGAGCCCGATCTTCAGCCGTGAGCGCGCCCCGACCATCGCCTTCAGAACCGGAAATAGATGAAGGGGTTGAAGACGCTCGTCGCCAGCGCGCCGCACGAGAGCACGAAGAGCGCGATCGCCGAGGCGTAGCGCAGGG
>DATDCY010000352.1 GCA_036524115.1 bacterium
GCCGCCGCGGAGCCGCGCACCGCGCTCGCGGTCGCGCGCAACGGCTCGCCCGAGGCCCTGGCGCGGGCCGCGATCGGCGAACTCGGGGGCATCCAGAAATTCGTCTCGCGCGGGGACGTCGTGGTCGTCAAGCCGAACATCGGCTGGGATCGCAGCCCCGAGCAGGCGGCGAACACGAACCCCGAGGTCGTGGCGACGGTGGTGCGCATGTGCCTCGAGGCCGGCGCCAAGCGGGTGCGCGTCATGGACCGCACCTGCAACGACGCGCGGCGCTGCTACCGCAACAGCGGCATCCTGGACGCGGTGACCGCGCTCGGCAACCCGGCGGCGACGGTCGAGTTCATGGACGAGCGGCGCTTCGTCCCCGTGGAGTTCCCGCGGGGGGTGAGCCTGAAGAAGTGGGCGGTCTGCCAGGATGTCCTCGAGGCCGACCGGCGCTTCAACCTCGCGATCGCCAAGCACCACAACGCGGCCCGGCTGACGATGTGCCTCAAGAACACCATGGGCGTGCTCGGCGGCAACCGCGGTAACATCCACCACGACCTCGACCAGATGATCGCCGACATGAACTCGCGGATCAGGTATGACCTCTACCTGCTGGATGCGGTGCGGGTGCTCACGGGCAACGGGCCGCAGGGCGGGCGCCTGACGGACGTCAAGCGTCTCGACACGGTCATCGCCGGCACCGACCCCGTGGCGGCGGACGCGTTCGGCGCGACTCTCTTCGGCATCACCGCGCAGGACGTCCCGCACATCGCGTTCGCGGCCCGCGCCGGCGTCGGCGAGGCGGACCTGGCGCGGATCGAGGTGCGGACGAAGGACCTCGCCGCGCGCTGATCCCGCGCGAACCGGGGCCGGCGCCGCAGTTCAGGGGCGGCCGGCACTGGGGGAGACCGCCCGCTGCGCTCTCGCCACCGCCAGGTGGTCGCGGACCGACGCGTTGCCCGGGTCGAGGGCGGCCGCCTCCTCCAGCAGCTGCACCGCCTCGGCCGTCCGTCCGGACCGCGCCAGCGCCACGCCGAGGAGATCGAGGGTGCGGGCGTCGCGCGGCTCCAGGGCGAGCGACTCGCGGTAGGCGGCGACCGCCTCCTCGCGCCGGCCCAGCGCCTCGAGCGACCGCCCCAGGTTCCGCCGCGCGAGCGGGTCGCGCGGGTCGCGCGCGATGGCCTGCCGGTACCAGTCGACGGCCTCCGCGTGCCGCCCGAGCTGCGCCAGCGCCCGCCCCGCGTTCTGGAAGCCCTTCGGCGAGTGCGGGGCGATGCGGACGGTCTCCGCGAAGTGCGGCAGGGCGGCCGCGGCCTCGCCGCGCGCGAGCAGGGCCGTCCCGAGGTTGTTCTGCCCGATGTGGTTGTCCTTCGTCACCGCGACGGCCTGCGAGAAGAGCGTCACGCCGTCGCGCCACGTCCCCACCTGTCTCGCCGCCAGCACCGCGAGCGCCAGCACGACTGCGAGCGAGGCGCCGGCGACCGCGCGCGCCTGCCGTCGTCCCCGTCCCGCGCGCGCCGCGAGCCACCACGCCGCGGCGAAGCCGGGGCCGAGCAGCGGCAGATACGTGTAGCGGTCGGCCATGGCCTGCTCGCCCACCTGGACCAGCCCGATGACCGGCAGCAGCGAGACGAGGAACCAGAGCAGGCCCACTGCCAGCCAGGGGCGCCGGCGGCCCTGGCGGAGCGAGACCGCGACGAGCGCCCCCAGCGCCGCGAGCGCACCCGCGACGGCGGGGGCGGGGTGCCCCGCCCAGGGGTACGGATAGAAGGCGGCGAGGTCGGCGGGCCAGATCGCCCTGCGCAGGTAGACGGCGCAGGCGACCGCGGCGTTGGCCGCTCGCGAGGACAGGGGAACGGCGGCAGCCGGGTCCATGGCGCCCGCCGCGGCCTGCACCGCGAGGGTGACGGCGGCCGACGCCCCGGCGAGCGCCAGCAGCACGGACTTCTCGCCCCAGAGCGACGGGGGCGGCAGCAGTCCCGCCCAGGGACGGGCCGCCCCCGGGGGGGCGCCCGCGAGCGGCGACCAGCGCCCGAGGGGCCACCACTCGAGCAGCAGGAGCAGCAGCGGCAGCGTGACCGGCATCGGCTTGGCCAGGAG
>DATDCY010000353.1 GCA_036524115.1 bacterium
GCCGCCGCGCCGCCGCGCGTGCTCGAGCCGCGCACCGCCGCGATCCCGTAGTCGTGCGCCACGCGCGCGATCAGGTCGCCGTCCCGGCTGCGGCTGACCATGATCGCGAGCCGCTCGCGCGCGAGCCGGTAGCCGAGGTAGAGCAGCCGGTTGTGCCAGAGCGCGAAGACGACGGGCCGCCCCCCCGAACGCCCGGCGGCCAGGTGCGCGCCGCCCTCCTCGGTGAACCGCAGCGTCCTGCCGAGCGCGACGACCGCGACGAAGGCGGCGTCCGCGAGCAGTCGGTCCCGGGTCCTCACGGCGCGGCGCCGCGCTCTCAGGTGAGGCGCAGCAGCAGGTACTTCTTCTTGCCGGCGCGCAGGAGGATGCGTCCGTCTGCGGCGTCGGCGACGCCGATGCGCTCGTTGAAGGCCGCGACCTGCCGGCCGCCGACGTACGCGCCGCCGCCCTCGATGAGCCGCCGCGCCTCGCCACGCGACTTCGCGAGCCCGACGCGGTGGAACAGGTCGAAGGCCTCGATGCCGCCGGCGAGCTCCGCGGCGGGCAACTCGAAGTTCGGGACGTTCTTGAGCGCTTCAAGACCCGCAGCGTCTGACACGCCGATTCCATCACTGACACTGATCTTGATAGCGCCCCCGCCAAAGAGCGCCGCGGACGCCGCCTCCGCGCGCCGCGCCTCCTCCCCGCCGTGGGCCAGCCGCGTCGCCTCGAAGGCGAGGCGCCGCTTGGCGGGTCGCGGGTCCGACGCGGCGGCGGCGGCGAGCGCGCGCACCTCCGCCATGGGCAGCAGGGTGAAGAGCGCGAGGAAGCGCTCCAGGTCGCGGTCGTCGGTGTTGACCCAGAACTGGTAGTAGTCGTACGGGCTCGTGCGGGCGCCGTCGAGCCAGACCGCGCCGGCGGCGGTCTTGCCCATCTTCGCCCCGGCGGCGGTCGTGATGAGCGGGAAGGTCACCCCGAAGGCCTGCGGCCCGCCCAGCCGGCGGATGAGGTCGATGCCGGCGACGATGTTCCCCCACTGGTCGCTCCCGCCCATCTGCAGCCGGCAGCCCTCGTGGGAGCAGAGGTGGTGGAAGTCGTACGCCTGCAGGAGCATGTAGTTGAACTCGAGAAAGTTCAGCCCGTCCGCGGACTCGTAGCGCGTGCGGTACGCGTCGGCGGCGAGCATCCGGTTGACCGAGAACTGGCGGCCGACGTCGCGCAGGAACTCCAGGTAGTTCAGCGGCACGAGCCAGTCGGCGTTGTTCACGAGCGCCGCCCGCCCCTGCGAGAAGTCGACGAAGCGACCGAGCTGCGCGCGCAGGGCCGCGGCGTTGGCGGCCACCTCCTCGCGCGTCATCACCCGGCGCAGCTCCGTGCGCCCGGACGGGTCGCCCACGAGCCCGGTGCCGCCGCCGACGAGGGCCACGGGACGGTGGCCGGCGCGCTGCAGGTGCACGAGCGACATGATCGGCACCAGGCTGCCGACGTGCAGGCTGGAGGCGGTCGGGTCGAAGCCGATGTAGGCGCTGGCGGGCGTGGCGAGCAGCGCCCGCAGCTCCTCCTCGGGTCCGGCGACCTGCTCGATGAAGCCGCGCTCGCGCAGCGTGTCCAGCAGGTTGGGGGCGGCGGTCATGGCTGCACAGGGTATAGCGGGCGGGTCGCCAGCGTCAATGATCCGCGCCTGCGCGCAGATCCGGCAGGGCAGGCCTGTCGATTGCCTTGGACACGGCAGGACGTTGAAGACTCACTGCCGCGCCGTCTACTCTTCCGATCCGCGCGTACGCCCGGACGTGGGGCCGCCCGCGCACGACACCCGCTCCAGGTAGCCGGCCAGCTCGAAGCCGGGCGAGTGCGCCGGCGTGTGGCAGAGCCGACAGATCCGGTTGGCCTCGCACGGCGGGCAGTCCCCGCCGGTCTCGGTCGGCACCAGCTCCGGGTGGCCGCTGCCGGCGTGGTCGGCCGCCGGGCCGTGGCAGGCCTCGCAGCCGACGGCGGCGAGGTCGGGCCGCGCAGCCGCGGCCGCCTGCCCGAGGGGATCGTGGTCCCCCGTCACATGACAGCGCAGGCACGCGGGGTCCGCGGGCTCCGGCCCCTGCAGGAC
>DATDCY010000354.1 GCA_036524115.1 bacterium
GCCCTGATGCAGCGGGCGCGCGCCGCCATCGCCGCCGCCCAGAGGCAGCGGGGAGCGCAGCCGGTCGTCTTCTTCGTCCCCGGCTGGGAGAGCGGGTACCCGCGCTTCCTCGCATGCTACGAGCTTGCGGCTCGCGACCTCGACGAGATCCTCGAGAGCCACGCCGCCTCCCCCGAGGCGGCCGAGGCGCTCTTCACGGAGGGGCTCATCCGCGACTACCCGCACCTCGAGCGGTTCGACGAGGCGCTCGCGGCCTACCGCGCAACGATCGAGCGATACCCGGGCACCGAGTGGGCCCGGCGGGCGCAGGAGCGGATCCTCGCGCTCGAGGGGATCATGCCGGCGGCCGGCCCCCACGGCGGCGCGGCGACGGGCCGTTAGCGGAGGCGTTCCCCCCTGCTGCTCAGGGCGTCGTCGCCGCGGCCGGCGCCGGGTAGCGCCAGACCGCGAAGTCGTCGAAGTACGAGACGGCGCGGTCCGCCGCCAGGCCGACCCGGCCGGGATACGCCGTCGGGAAGGCGTGACGCAGCGCGGGCGCGGCGGCGCTCCCCCGGAAGACCTCGACGCGACCGTCGGGCCGCAGCAGGACCTCGATCGGGTACCAGACGCCGGTCCGCAGCGGCAGGGGCACCTTCGCGCGCACGCCACTTCTCTCCCCGCGCCGCGCCGGGTCGCCCACCTGCCCGATGACCAGCCCCGTGAGCCCCGGCCCTTTCACCAACTTCACGTAGCGGAAGTTCGTCGCATTGCGCCAGGCGAAGACGAAGCCGGCGTTCGCGCCCGCCGCCGCGGCGCCCGTCAGCTGCGCCCTGAAGGCGAAGCGGAGAGCGCGGTCCGCGGGGAGCGCCGGCGCCCCCTGGAGCAGCGCCACGTTCACGAGGCCCGGGCTCGAGGCGAGCCTGCCGAGCGCCGCCACCCAGCCGCCGGAGACCTCCTGCCAGTGGCGGTCGCCGGCCGCGGTCCCGTGCGTGAACGGCTCGAGGAAGATGCGCTGCGGGAAGAGGACCGCGGCGGCCCCCGTGTCGCCGCGCCCGCCGAGGTCCGTCACCGCCAGCGTGGCGGGATAGGCCCCGCCGGCGGCGCAGCTGCCGCCGCAGACGCCGGCCTGCAGCGCCGCCCAGGAGAGCGGGACGAGCGGCCCGGCCGCGTCGTCGAAGAACAGGTCGCCGTCGAGGTCCCAGGCGTACGAGGCGATGCCGTCGCCGAGGGCGGCGTCAGCGTCGGCGCTCGCCGAGCCGTCGAGCGTGAGGCCGCGCCCTGGCATCGCGCAGTAGGGGCCGCCGGGCGCCGCGACCGGGGGCAGGTTGCCCACCGTGAGCGTGGTCGCCTCCGTCCCGCTCGCGCCGCGGGTGTCGGTCACCCGCAGCTCGACGGTATGCGGGGAGTCGATCGCGCAGGCCCCGCCGCAGACCAGCGCCTGCACCTGTTCCCAGCTCAGGGAGACGGTCGCGCCGGAGGCGTCGTCAAAGACGCCGTCGTTGTCGAGGTCCCACTCCCAGGAGGCGACCGCGTCGCCGGCGTCGGGGTCGGAGGACCCGCTGCCGTCCAGCGCGGCGCCCTCGAACGGCTGGGCCGCGTAGGGCCCGCCGGCGCGCGCCGCAGGCGGGCGGTTCTCGACGACGGTGATCGTCACCGTGGCCGGCGCCAGGTGCAGCCCGTCGGCGATGACGTAGGTGAAGGTGTCCGTGCCGACGAACCCCGGCTTCGGCGTGTACGAGACGCCGGGCCCCGACGCCACCGGCGTGACGCCCTGCGCCGAGCTCCGCACCTGGTAGATCTGGATCGGGTCGCCTTCCGGGTCGTGGTCATTGCCGAGGACCGGGACCGAGACCGCATGGTCCTTGAGCGTCGACGCCGCGTCGTCCACGGCCGCCGGGGGCTGGTTGGGGGTGAAGACGTGGAGCGCCTGCGTGACGCGCGCGACGTTGCCGGCGCGGTCGGTCGCGGTCCAGGTGATCGTCGTGTCGCCCAGCGGCAGGCCGGCGACGGAGGCGCCGGTGGATGCCGTCACGTTCCCGTCGCAGGCGTCGGCGGCGACCGGCGGCGTGAGCACCGGGGTCGTCCCGAGGACCACGTTGACCGGCGGGAGCGACGCCGGGAGCACCGGGGCCGCGGCGTCCGTCACGTGCACCGCCTGGCTGGCGGTGGCCTGGTTGCCGGCGGCGTCCCGCGCGGTCCAGACAACCGACGCGTTCCCCAGGTCGAAGGATGCCGGGGCGTTGTTCGTGACCACGGGCGCCGGGTCGCGGTCGTCGGAGACCGTCGGCGTCCCCAGCAGCGTGGCGGACGCAACGCGCTTCACGGCCGCGCAGTCGAGCGCGCGGTCCGGCGGCGCGGTGATCCGCGGCGCCGTCGTGTCCGTCGGGAAGTAGGCGGCATCGAGGAGGTTCGTGTTGGTGCACGCGGTGCGCGCGCCGCCCGAGCCGGACGTGATCATGTCGTTGACCACCGTCCAGCTCGTGTAGGTCTGCTGGTTGTAGAGGTTGGTCGTCGTGTCCGCGTAGGCCTTCGCGGCCGACGTCCGGGCCTCGCCGGAGACCGGGTTGCGGACGGTCACCGTCACGTCGATTCCCGCGCGGGTCTCCGCCGGGTTCACGGCGGTGCCGTGGGGGGCGCGCAGCACGAGGTTCGTCGCGCCGGCCGACGTGTCGCAGATGAGCATGCCGTTGTACTCGGAGCCCTTGCCGACGGCCTTCGGGCGCGCGTGTCCGGTGTAGAGGAAATTCACGCCGATCCCGACGCTGTTCTTGAGCGTGACGTTGTAGTAGGCGTCGAGGGCGTGGCAGGCGGTGCACCGCGTCGCCTCCGTGGCGTTGGCGACCGTCTTGGGAATGCCGCTGTGGCTGATCCCCGTCGTCGCCCAGTCGGCCGTGGTGAACCCGCGCCCGTAGAAGTTCGTGGCGGGGTTGATCGGCTGGCTCAGCCCGGCGGGGTCGCTGCAGCGCAGGTAGTGCCGGTAGGTGGTGATGCCGCGGATGGTCACGGGCACCTCGACGAAGCTGCAGGAGTATGCCAGGTCCGGCAGCGAGAAGGCCCAGGTCGTCGTCACCTGCTGGCCGTCCTGCCCGCCGCAGACCTGGTTGCTCAGGTCGAAGACGTAGGCGTCCGGCGTGTGCTGCTGCATGTCGTACCAGATCTGGGCGAAGACGTCGATCCGCTTGTTCGCGGTGGGGATCACCAGGCTCTGCAGCGGCGTGACCTTGGCCGCCCAGAGCGTGTTCAGGCTGCCGCCGCTCGACTGGTAGGTGGTCGCGTCGAAGGTCGTCGAGCCGTCCGCGAGGGTGACCTTGAGCGGGAGGTCGGAGTAGAGCGAGAGCGGGAAGGCGAGCGCGGGGTCGCCGGTCGGCTCGATGTTCTCGTCGCCGGCGGGGAGCGAGGACATGATGCCGGGCGCGAGCGGGCCCCTGAAGATCCTTTTGAAGACCAGCTCGCGCGCCTGGCAGTCCTGCCAGAAGCGCAGGCCGTTCGCGGTGTCGTACTTGTAGCCGAAGGTGCGGTCGAGGTCGCTCGTCGTGTCGGCGCCGGTGCGCCGCGGCCGGCGCGGGGCGACCTCCTCCCACTGGTGGTCGCCGTCGATCGAGGGGACGGCGCCGATGAGCACGTTCTGGAAGGTCTGGGGGTTGTAGAGGTTCTTGCCGTAGATCGTGTCGGCGACGCCGGCGCGCCTCGCGAGGGTGTTGAGCGCGCTCGCGTCGAGGAGCGCCAGCTTCGAGAAGACGACCGAGTCGTACGCGGGGGCGAACGTGACCGGATTGAAGTACCCGGTGTCCGGCGCGGCGAGGCCCATGTCGACGTCGATCTTCGGCGCGATCGGGTTGCTGGCCGGGTTGAAGATCAGCAGGTCCTTGGGCGTGCCGTCGAAGTAGACGGCGTCGGTCGCGTAGACCTCGTTCAGGAGCGCCGGGGTGTAGGTCCGGGTGCGCGCGTCGACCATCTTGTAGAGCAGGCTCTCCGGGCCGGCCTCGCTCGCGAGCTGGTTGGCCAGCTCGTTGGCCTTCGTCGAGACCGCGTCGCTCAGGTAGCCCTGGAAGGCGTTGAACGCCACCATCGGGTTCACGAGCCACTCCAGGTTGCTCACGATCGCGGTCACGTCGTCGAGCAACTGGCTGTGAGCGCTCTCGGTGGCGCCGAGCAGGTCGGTGAGCGTCGCCGTCGGGCTCGTCGCGACGCAGCCCATGTCGGAGACGACCTGCGGGACGGCGGCGAACTGCTGGATCGCGGTGCAGGTCCAGGTGCCCAGCCGGCTGAGCGGGGAGGGGCGGTTCGGGTCGCCCAGCAGCAGGTCGAGCGACATCTCCTGGCTCATCGCCACGTAGTCGTCGATCGCGTCCATCACGTTGCGCCGGTAGGCCCAGAGGACGGCCTTGTTCGGGGCGATGATCGACTCGATGGCGAGGCGGTTGGCGGCGAGCGTCGCCTCGAGCGTGTACCTGGTGGTCTCGTACGTCAGGCAGGTTCCCGGGTCGACGAAGCAGTAGCCCGGGTAGAGGGGGATGCTCGTGCCGAAGACGTCGATCCGCAGGCCGTTGACCCAGGCGTCGAGCGCGTCGATGTGCTCCTGCACGGCGGCGGTGTTCGCGGCCAGGTCGTCCTCGACGCCCTGCAGGTAGGCCTGCGCCTGGTCCACGTCCCCGACCAGCCCGCGCATCCCGACGAGGTGGACGAGGAACGGGATCTTCGCGTACTGCGCGGCGGCGTCCGGGTCGAAGATGAGGGCGTCGCGCACGAAGGGCAGCGGCGCGGCGGCGTCGGCGGGGGAGGTGACCACCGGCGGCGTGTGGTTCTTGATGTAGCCCTCGACGGCCATGTGGCGCAGCTCGTTCTGCACCTCGCCGTCGGTGTAGTCGAAGTAGTCGCCGGTGTAGAGGTTCACGTAGGTGTGCGAGAAGACGTCCGCCGCCGCGTGGCTGAAGAAGCCGTAGACGAAGGCCTTCTCCTGCGGCGTCTGGGCCTTGCGCAGCAGGTGGGCGAGCCACTCGTCGGTGCGCCAGGCGCCGGCGACCGGACCGTGGTCGGTCGGCGGGAGCTGGTGCGCGCTGTGGCTCGCGCTGCCGTTCGCGTTGATGACGCCCGGGTGGACGGTGAGCTGGGAGGCGATCATGTCCGGGTAGCCGTCCGGGCCGACGCTCCCCATGCGGTAGGCCGCGCGGTTGGCGAGGATGGCATCGCGCAGCTCCGGGTTGACCGGGAAGGTGCCGAAGGGCTCGATCGTCACCATCCCGTCGGCGGCGAGGTCGTCGATCACCTGCTGCGCCACCCAGACGTGCGTGTCGAGCTTGAACGCCGCCGCCCGGTCGGGCGACGCGGCCAGGAGACAGACACCGCCGACGACTGCTGCCAGAGCCCTTCTGAATCCGCCCACCGACCCCTCCCGGAATGCAACCTTCTTTACAGCCGTTGCCGACGGTTCGGCGGGGTGCGGTGCCTGTTCCCCTGGGCCGAAGCCACGGAACGGAGCCCGGCCCGCAACCCTGCCAAACATTACCTGGATTGGCAAGTAGAATTTCACTCAAATAGTCGGGGTCTGCCCTGTGGTATCCTCCGCTGCCGAGATGCGCCGTCGCCGCCGCAGGCCCCTCGCCGCGAAGTCCGGGCTCCCTCCCGGCACCGTCGTGACGCCGTCGCCGGCCGCGCACCAGCAGGTCACGATCACGCGGGTGATCTACGACGCGGCGGGCTACGAGGAGCGGGAGATCCACGCGGTCGAGGAGACCTTCCCCGCCCCGGACGAGCGGCGGACGGTCTGGATCAACGTCGACGGCGTGCACGAGGCGACGGTGCTCGAGCGCTACGGCGCGCGCTTCGGCCTGCACCCGCTGCTGCTGGAGGACATCGCCCACACCGGGCAGCGCCCGAAGCTCGAGAGCTACGGCGATCACCTCTTCATGGACCTGAACGTCTTCCATCTCGCCGAGGGCGACGAGATCCACGCCGAGCAGATCAGCCTCGTGCTCGGCAACGGCTGGCTGCTCTCGTTCAACGAGCAGCCCCAGCCGTGGGCGCGCCCGCTGCGGGAGCGGCTGCGCACCGACAAGGGGCACTGCCGCGCGCACGGGGCGGACTACGTCGCCTACTCCATCCTCGACGCGGTCGTGGACGACTACTACGTGGTCCTCGAGAAGGTCGGCGACCGCATCGAGGACCTCGAGGAGGAGCTGATGGCCGCGCCGACCACGGCGACGCTCCACGCGGTCTACGCCCTCAAGCGCGAGGTGATCGGCCTGCGCAAGTCCATCTGGCCGCTGCGCGAGCTCATCGGCGGCCTGCAGCGCGAGCGCGACCTCGTGCGCGAGGGGACGCAGGTCTACCTGCGCGACCTCTACGACCACGCGGTGCAGGTGCTCGACACCGTGGAGACCTACCGCGACATCCTCGCGGGGATGCTCGACATCTACCTCTCGAGCGTCAGCAACCGCATGAACGAGGTGATGAAGGTGCTCACGGTGATCGCGACGATCTTCATCCCGCTGACCTTCGTCGCCGGGATCTACGGGATGAACTTCGAGCACATGCCGGAGCTGAGCTGGCGCTACGGCTACGCGTTCTTCTGGGCGATCATCCTGGCGATCGGCGCGGGGATGCTCGCCTACTTCCGCCGCAAGAAATGGTTCTAGGCCGCGGGCTGAAAAGGGCCCGTCTGCGGCGTTGCGTGTCACCCTGCGTCGCTGCGGCGGGCAGCAGCCCGCCTCGCTCCTCGGGCTCGCGCGCCTTGCATCCAGACCCTTTTGAGCTCGCGGCCCCGTGCCGGATGGTCCGGGCGGGTCAGGACTATTCGATGTAGACCCCGTAGAGGTTGCCCGCCGGGCCCCGGCCGCGGCGCTGCCGCGAGACCTCGGTCCGCTCGGGGGGCGGGTGGCCCCGGCGGTTGAGCGAGACGAGCAGCTGCACCACCTCCCAGCCGATGCGGCCGGCCGCGGCCATCGCCGTCAGCTCCTCGAGCGCCGCGCGGTTGTCATAGGTACCCTGGCGGTACGGGCGCGCCGAGACGAGCGCGTCGTAGACGTCGCTGACCGCGACGATCTCCACGAGCGGGTCGTCGAGCGCGACCGCCCGCGGGTAGCCGGAGCGATCCCGCCGCTCGTGGTGGTCGCGCGCCACCCGGGCCGTGAAGTCCTCGGGGTTGCCGATGTAGTGGCAGAGCAGGACGCAACCGGCCAGGGTGTGCTGCTCGAGCAGCAGCCGCTCGTGGCGCGTGAGCGCCGTGCGCTTGGCGAGCACCGGGACGGGGACGCAGATCTTGCCGAAGTCGTGCAGCGGCCCGGCCGCCGTCTCGTGGGCGAAGCCGGGGCCGGTGCGCCCGCTGCGCTGGGCCAGCAGGCAGGAGAGCGCGAAGACCATGAGGATGTGCCGGTAGGTGCAGGGGTCGTTCTCGCGGAACCAGTCCAGGCCCCGCAGGCAGGGCTCCGGGACAATCGTCGCCGCCATGAGCGTCTCGAGGTCGTGGTACTCGTCGGGGCCGCCGAAGACCTGCGCGTAGTGCCCGGCGCGGGCGCCGCTCGCGAGGTCCCGGCGCACCGAGCCGTGCTCGAGGATGCTCCGGCGTTCCCAGCGGACGCGCCGGCCCGCCTCGGCGACGGCCGCGAGCGCCTCCCGGTCGACGACCGCGCCGGCCGGCAGGATCTCCGCGCCCTCGAGCGAGCGGACGGGCATCGTGAGCTTCGGCAGGCCGAGGCCCGCGTTTCCCTCCGCAAGCATCATCGTCGCCTCCCCGCCAACGGCGCAGTGCAACAAGGTATGTACATGAGCGCTGTTGTCGAGTCAACGGCAGACTGTGCTAAAATAACGATCGATTTGCCGGCGGCGTGACGGTTCGCGGATCGGTCTTCGCGGCCCGGGGGGATGCAAAATGGCAGGTGAGTTGACGGTGCTGGTCCTCGCGGCCGGCCGCGGCACGCGCATGCGGTCGTCCATCGCCAAGGTGCTGCATCCCGTCCTCGGCCGCCCGCTGCTCGCCTGGCCGCTGGATGTCGCCCGCGCGCTGCCGGCGGCGCGCCGGGCCGTGATCGTCGGCTTCCAGGCCCAGGCGGTGGCGCGCGCTCTCCCCGCCGGTTTCGAGACCGTCGTCCAGCCGAAGCTCTGGGGCACCGGGCACGCCGTGCGGCAGGCGCGTCGCCTGTTCGCGGGGCCGGGCGACACCGTGGTGCTCTCCGGGGACATCCCCCTGCTGACGGCGGCCACCGTGCGTCGCCTGGTCGCGGCGCACCGGCGCCGCCGCGCGACCGTGACCTTCCTGACCGCCCGCCCCGCCGACCCTTCCGGCTACGGGCGCGTCGTGCGGTGCGGGGAGGGGCGCGTCAAGGCGATCGTCGAGCACGACGACGCCCCGCCGGGGGTGCGCGAGATCCGCGAGGTCAACGCCGGCGTCTACTGCTTCGAGAACCGCTTCCTCGACCGCGCGCTGGGTCGCCTGCGCGCCGCCAACCGCCAGGAGGAGTACTACCTGACGGATGTCATCGCCGCGGCGGTGCGCGCCGGTCTCCGCGTGGAGGGGCTGGCCTGCGCCGACGCCGAGGAGATGCTCGGAGTCAACGACCGCGCGCAGCTCGCCCACGCGACCGCGGTGCTTCGGCGGCGCATCCTCGAGCGGCTGATGCGCGCGGGGGTCACGGTGGCCGATCCCGCCTCGACCTGGGTCGAGCCGGGGGTGCGCGTGGGTGCCGACACGGTGCTGCTGCCCGGGACGGCGCTGGAGGGGTCGACGGTCGTCGCCGCGCGCTGCCACATCGGGCCCTTCGCGCGGCTGCGGGACACCCGCGTCGGCCCGGGGGCCGTCGTGCGCGACTGCTGCGTGCTCGAGGAGGCGACGGTCGGCGCGGGCTGCCGCGTCGGCCCGTTCGCGCACCTGCGCCCCGGCACGCGCCTCGGCGCGGGCGCGCGGGTCGGCAACTTCGTGGAGACCAAGAAGGCGCGCCTCGGCGCCGGCGCCAAGGCCAGTCACCTGAGCTACCTGGGCGACGCCGAGATCGGCCGGCGCGTGAACATCGGCGCCGGCACCATCACCTGCAACTACGACGGTGTCTCGAAGTTCCGCACGACGATCGGCGATGATGTCTTCGTCGGCAGCGACACGCAGCTGGTCGCGCCGGTGAGCGTCGGCGCCGGCGCGCTGATCGCCGCGGGGACCACGGTGACGAAGGACGTCCCCGCCGGGGCGCTCGCGGTCTCCCGGACGCCCCAGAAGGTGATCGAGGGCTGGGCGGCGCGCCGCCGCGCGAAGAAGGGGCCGTGAAATGTGCGGGATCGTAGGGTACGTCGGCGGCCGGACGGCGCTGCCCATCCTCGTCGACGGGCTGCGGCGGCTCGAGTACCGCGGGTACGACTCGGCGGGGGTCGCCATCCTCGATGGCGGCGAGATCACGGTGTGCCGCGCCGTCGGCAAGATCGCGGCGCTGGAGGCCGCCCTCGGCGCCGGCGGGGTCCCGGGCACGGTCGGCATCGGCCACACCCGCTGGGCGACCCACGGCCGTCCGAGCGAACAGAACGCGCACCCCCACCGGTCCGGTCCCTTCGTCGTCGTGCACAACGGCATCATCGAGAACCACCTCGCGCTGAAGAAGCGCCTGCAGGGGCGCGGCTACGCCTTCTCGTCGGAGACCGACACCGAGGTCGTCGCGGTGCTCCTGCACAGCCACTACCGCGGGGGCGACTGCCGCCGGGC
This sequence comes from bacterium, assembly GCA_036524115.1. Classification (NCBI taxonomy): domain Bacteria; species bacterium. The sequence goes on from DATDCY010000354.1 coordinate 9,659, forward strand.
GCTGGCGCGAACGCTCGCCGAGATCGAGGGCTCGTACGCCCTGGCGATCCTCTGCGTCGAGGAACCGGGGCGCCTCTTCGCGGCGCGCGAGGGCAGCCCGCTGGTGATCGGCCGCGGGCAGGGCGAGCAGTTCCTCGCCTCCGACGTCCCGGCGCTCATCGAGCACACGCGGGAGGTGATCTACCTCGGGAACGGGGAGACGGCCGTGCTCAGCCGCGAGGGGGTGGATCTGCGCGACGCCGCGGGCAGGGCGCGCCGGCCGAAGGTCTGCACCGTCCCGTGGGACCCGGTGTCCGCGTCGCGCGGCGGCTACAAGCACTTCATGCTCAAGGAGATCCACGAGCAGCCGCACGCGGTCCTCGACACGTTCCGCACCCGCGTCAGCCAGGAGAAGGGGCGCGTGATGCTCGACGAGGAAGCCGGGCTGACCCCGCAGGTGCTCTCGCGCATCCGGCGCGTGCGCTTCCTCGCGTGCGGCACCTCCTGGCACGCCGGCCTCGTCGGCGAGCACATGGTCGAGCGGCTCGCCGGCCTGCCCGCCGAGGTGGACCTCGCCTCCGAGTTCCGCTACCGCGGCGCCCCCGCCGAGGAGGGCGTGCTCACCGTCGCGATCTCCCAGTCGGGCGAGACCGCCGACACGCGCGCGGCGTTCGCCGAGGCGCGCTCGAAGGGCGGCTTCCGGCTGGCGGTGTGCAACGTGCTCGGCTCGAGCATCACGCGCGAGGCTGACGGTGTGCTCTACACGCACGCGGGGCCGGAGATCAGCGTCGCCTCGACGAAGGCCTTCACCTCGCAGCTCACCGCGCTGTACCTGCTGGCGCTGTTCCTCGGGCAGCAGCGCGGCCGCCTGGCCCGGGGCGTGGTCGCCCAGCACATCGCCGACCTGGTGCGCCTCCCCAAGCTCATCCAGCGGGCGCTCGCGCTCGACCCCGCGATGGCGGAGCTGGGGCAGCGCTTCGCGAAGAGCCGCGACTGCCTCTACCTCGGCCGCGGGGTCAACTACCCGGCGGCGCTCGAGGGCGCGCTCAAGCTCAAGGAGATCTCGTACGTCCACGCCGAGGGGTACGCCGGCGGCGAGATGAAGCACGGGCCGATCGCGCTCATCGACGCCGAGCTGCCGGTGGTCGTGCTCGCCCCCCGCGACGAGAACTTCCGCAAGATGTACGGCAACCTCGAGGAGGTGCGGGCGCGCCACGGGGTCGTGATCACCTTCACCGACCGCGCGGGCCGGGACCTCGCGGCGAAGGCCGAGTGCGTGTTCACGGTGCCGCGGACCAATCCCTTCCTGACGCCGCTGCTGCTGACCGTGCCGCTGCAGCTCTTCGCGTACCACCTGGCGGACGCGCGCGGGCACGACGTCGATCAGCCGAGGAACCTGGCGAAATCCGTGACGGTGGAGTGATGCCCCCGCCCGTGACCGCTCCAGGGCAGGTCCGCGGCGCGGGCGCGGGCGCGGCCGCCGCCGTCTGCGCGCTCTGCGTCGTGCTGGCGACGGCTCTTTCGTTCCGGGCGGGCGCCTTCCTCGTGGACGACGCGTTCATCTCGTTCCGCTACGCCCACCACCTCGCCCAGGGACGGGGACTGACCTTCAACGACGGCGACCGACTCGAGGGCTACACCAATTTCCTCTGGGTCCTGATCCTCGCGGGGGCGGAAGTCCTCGGATTCTCGATCCCGAAGGCGGCGGTCGTCCTCGGCTTCCTTCTCGGGCTTGCCTGTCTGGCCGCGACCTGGCTTCTGGCCCGGGCGATCATGGGGGAGGACGATCCTCTCGGGAGTCTTCTGGCCGTGCTGCCGCTTGCCGCGGATCGCTCCTTCTGGCTGTGGGGCGCCAGCGGCATGGAGAACCCCCTCTATGCCGTCCTGGTCGTTCTGGGGGCGGCCTGCCTGCTCTCGCCGCGCCCGCACGACGGGAAGCGCCTCCTGCTCCTCGGCGCGTCCGTCCTCGCGCTTGCCGCTCTGGCCCGCCCCGAAGCCCCCCTCGTGTTCGTCGTCGTCCTGGCCGTGCAGGCCATGCCGCCGCGGCCCGCGCTGCGCGCTCGGGATCTCGCGGTCGCGTCCGCGGCTTTCGCGGCGCCTCTGGCGCTCTATGCCGCATGGAAACTCTGGTACTTCGGCGAGCTCCTGCCCAACACCTTCTATGCCAAGAACGTCGGGGCGCCCCATCTGGTTAGCGAGGGGCGTCATTACGTGTCGTCGTTCCTCGCCGACTACGGCTACGGGCTCGGGCTCGCGGCTCTGCTGGCCGCGCCGGTCGTTGCGCCCCCCGGGCGGCGTCGGGCCGCAGCGGTCCCCGCCGCGCTCACCCTCTGCTACCTGGCCTACGTCTGGGCGGTTGGCGGGGACATCTACTACAACTACCGGTTCCTGACGCCGGTGCTCCCCTTCCTGTCCGTAGGCCTGGCCGCCACGACCCTGGGCCTCATGACTCGACTCCGACTCCCGAGCCGTCCTGCGCGACACCTCCTTGCGGCCGCGGTCTTCCTCGGCTTCAGCGTGCTGGCCGGCTTGATGAGCGAACGACGTTTCCGTGAGGAGCATCGCCTGGGGGAGGACTATAACGGCCACCGCGAGCGCGTGGCGGCCTGGCTGGCGAGGTGGTTCCCCCCCGAGACGGTGATCGCCACGATCAACGTCGGCATCATCCCGTACCGCACCGACATGCGCACCGTGGACCTCGTCGGCCTCACCCACCGTGAGATCGGCCGCAGTCGCGTCGACCCTTCCCGGCACGCACCCTTGGCGCACGAGAAGAGTTCCGCGGAGGCGGTCCTCCGGGAGCGGCCGGACTTCATCGAGTTTTCCCGGGTGGAGTACCCCGTCGCCCAACCGGACAGCTCCCCGCAGTGGCGCCCACTGGAATTCGCGACGGTCTACCGCTATCTGTCGCAAACCCGCTATCCGGCCTATCGCGACCTGGCGCTGCGCGAGGAATTCCACCGCTCCTATCGTCCGGTGGCATATCCGCTCGGGGGCGACACGGGAGTCGTCACCTTCCGACGGTTCCCCGACGGGGAGATCCCCCTGTCCGAAGCCTGGAGGAACTACGCCGTGGCGCTTCAGGCGGAGGGTTTCGAGCGCGAGGCTCGGGACTACCTCGAGCGCGCGGGCAGGACAACGCCCGGGCACGGGGAGATGCAGCGGCCAACGACCCCGCCGGAGAGCGCCCAACCGGGCAAGGGCTCTGCGCCAAGGTAGCCAGGGTCCCGCCAGGCAGGGTCCTTGCCGGCCGCGCGAAGACGTCGCTGTTGCTGACCGTGCCGCTGCAGCTCTTTGCGATTCACCTGGCGGATGCGCGCGGCCACGACGTGGACCAGCCGCGCAACCTGGCCAAGAGCGTCACGGTCGAGTAGCGCGCCCCGCCGGCCCCTCGGCCGCGCGCTGGGAACGCGCGAGCCCCCGCTCGGCAAGCAGACGCCAGTTCTCCGGCGGCGCCGGGTTGCTTGCCACCAGTGAGCGCCGGTAGAGCTCGGCGGCCTCCCCGGGGTGCCCCAGGCGCTCCAGGAGCTGGGCGAGCGAGTACGTGCCGCTGAAGGCCCTGGGGGCCAGCTCGACCGCCCGCCGCAGCGGCGCCTCCGCCTCGACGATCCTCCCTGTCTGCGCGAGCGCCTGCCCGAGGTGGTAGTGGCCGAGCGCGTCCGCCGGGGCGCGGGCGATGGACCGCCGGGCCACCGCTTCGGCCTCGGCGTAGCGGCCGAGCTGCAGGTAGCCCTGCCCGAGCGCGTCCAGCGCGCCGACGTCCCCGGGCGCGCGGCGCAGCACCTCCTCGAGCTCGGCGAGGCCCTCCGCCGTCCGTCCGCCCTCGAGCAGCGTCAGGCCGAGGTTGCGGCGGATGTCGACGCGCGCCGGCTGCACGGCGACCGCCTCCCGCAGCAGCGCGAGGGCGCGGTCGCGTTCGCCGTGCCGGTCGTGCCACAGCGCCAGGTCCTGCAGGCCCGCCGCGTCCGTGGTGTCCACCGCCGCCGGGACGGCGTTGACGAGGGCGAAGGCCGGGACGAGCAGCGCCGCGGCGGCCGCCACCTGCTTCCAGCGCCGGGCGCGGACGGCGCCGGCGACCTCGCGGCAGGCCAGCGCCGCGAGGACCATGAGGACGGGGACGACCGGGATGCGGTAGCGGGCATTCACGAAGAAGAGCACGACGACGAGCGTGGACACCAGCAGGTACGCGGGCAGCGGCGCGAGGCGCAGGCCGCCGCGCAGCGCGAAGGCGAGGCCGAGCAGGCCGAGCGGGGCGACGACGCCGAACCCGAGGGGGAGCCAGCGCAGCACGGGGCCGAAGCGCAGGGCCAGGAACTGCTCCGCCTGGTTGTTGCCCAGCTCGAACGCCGTCCAGAAGAGGCGCAGCTTCCAGAGCAGCAGCCGCGCCGCGGCCCGGGGCTGCCCGGCGATGAACCCCCACGCCTTGCGCGCGTAGTGGCGCGAGACCTCCGACGCCTTGAGCGGCCGACCCGCCTCGGCCTCGGCGAGCGCGATGCTGTCGCGGTACCCCGTCCACCAGCCGGAGCGGGTCCCGGGCACGACCGCGAGGTTGCCGTCGGCCTGCGGGTTGTTGCCGATCCAGAAGTTGACGCCGCCCTGGCTGCTGATGAGCACGAAGTCGTGCCCCACGGCGAGGTTCCGGGCGGTGACGGGGAGGATGGGCAGCACGACGCCCAGGCCGAACGCGCCGGCGGCAGCCAGCCCGCGGCGCCAGTCCGGCCGCGCGAGCGCCGCGATCCAGAGCGCGAGCAGCGGGAGCAGCAGCAGATGGTTCGGCCGGGCCAGCGCCGCCACGCCCCAGGCCGCCCCGGCCCCGAGCGCCGCGCCGAGCCGCCGGTCGCGGTGGAGCCGCAGGGTGAGCCAGAGGCCGAGCAGGGCCAGGGGGACGTAGAGGGTCTCGAGGAGCAGCTCGCCGTCGAAGTAGATGGCGGTCCGGTAGACGGCCATGCCGAGCGCGGCGACGGCGGCGACGGCGCGCCCGCCCGCCTCGCGGCCGATGAGCCAGGTCAGCCCCACGGTGGCCGTCCCGAAGGCGGCCTGGATGAGCCGGGGCGCGAGGAAGCTCTCCCCGAAGAGGCGGAAGCAGAGCCCGAGGAACCAGGGGTACAGCGGCGCCCTGAAATACGGCCCGTCGACGAAGGGCTTGCCCGCGGCGATGGCGCGCGCCCACTCGGTGTGGTAGAGCGCGTCCATCACGGGGTCCGCGAAGAAGGGGCTCGCCCGCGACTGCAGGATGTAGACGACCCGCAAGGCCAGGGCGAGGAGGAGGATCAGGGCCAGGAAGATGTCGGGCCGTGGGCGTGCCTGGTCTGTCATCGGCTGCAGTATACCGCCAACGCGGATCGCTCGGGCCGCTTCCGGTGCGGCCGGCCGCGCCCGTGGTACTATTTTGAAATCCCCCGGGGGGGGGGGGAAGGGAGGGCGCGTTGAAGATCAACCTCGAGCAGGTCCGGTACGTCGCGGAACTCGCGCGCCTCCAGCTCGCCCCCGCCGAGGAGGAGCGGCTCACCGGCCAGCTCAACGCGATCCTCGAGTACATGGGCCAGCTCGCCGAGGTCGACACGGCCGGCGTCGAGCCCACGAGCCACGTGCTGCCGCTGACGAACGTGCTGCGCGAGGACGAGCCGCGCCGGGGGCTGACGAACGAGGAGGCGCTGGCGAACGCGCCGGCGGCCGACCAGGGGCACTTCGCCGTGCCCAAGATCATCGAATGAGCGAACTGGCCGACCTGACGCTGCGGCAGTTCGCGGACGGCCACCGCCGCGGCGACTTCACGTCCGAGGAGGTCGCCCGGGCGCTGCTGGCGCGCATCGGGCGGCAGGAGCCGGTCGTGCACGCCTACCTGCGGGTGGACGCCGAGGCCGCGCTGGAGGCCGCC
>DATDCY010000355.1 GCA_036524115.1 bacterium
CCAGGCGCTGCCCGAGCACGTCCACGGCCTCGCCGACGTCGCCGAGCGCCGCCTCGATGCCGCGCGCGCGCTCGAGCCGGACCAGCTCCGCGCGCAGACGCGCCCCCTCGGCGAGCGTGAGCGCCCCCGCCGCCGCCCCGAGCAGCAGCAGGGCGACGAGGGCCCGCCCCCCCGCGAGGGAGAGCGCCGCCGCGATCCCTCCGGCCTCAGACCTTGTACTTGCGCGCGACATTGCGAAGCGCCATGGCCAGCGCGTTGAAGTCCTCCGCGACCTGCTGGAGGCCCTCGGCGCTGGCGGTCGTCTGCCGCATCCCGGCGTTGATGTTGGCCATCGCGATCGAGACCTGCTGGATCCCCACCGACTGCTGCCTGGCGATCGCCGAGATCTGCTGGACGGCTTCCGCCGTCTCGGCGATGGTCGCCATCACGCTCTCGATCGCCGCGCCGGCCTTGAGCGCGAGCTGCACGCCGAGCTCCACGCCCCGGGCGCCCTCCTCCGTGGCGACCACGCTCGCCCGGGTCTGCTTCTGGATGTCGTCGGCGAGCGCGCCGATGCGCGCGGTCGCCAGGCGGCTCTGCTCCGCGAGCTTGCCGACCTCGGTGGCGACCACCGCGAAGCCCTTGCCGTGGGTCCCGGCGCGCGCCGCCTCGATCGCGGCGTTGAGCGCGAGCAGGTTGGTCTGGTCCGCAATGTCGTTGACCGTGGTGACGATGGTGCCGATCTGCTGCGCCTGCTCCGAGAGGTCGAGGATCTTGCGGGCGATCCCCTCGACACGCTCGCGGATCAGCTGCATCGTCTCCATCTCGTCGCGAACCGCGGCCTGCCCCTCGCGCGAGGTCTCGACCGAGCGCTGGGCCGAGCGCGCCACCCGCTCGGCCTTCTCGGCGGTCTGCTGCGAGGTGATGTCGAGCTCCTCGATCGTCGTCGCGACCTCCTTGACGGACGAGGACTGCTCGCTCATGCCCTTCTTCTGCTCCTCGGTGTTGGCGAGGATCTCCCCGGCGGTGGTGAGGATCTGGCTCGAGGCGTCCTGGACATGCCGGACCACGTCCACCAGGTTCAGAATGTTCTTCTTCTCCTCGGTGACATCGCGCAGGATCTCGAGGAAGCCGGCGCCGGCCCCGTCCGCCTTGAGCAGGACCGAGCCGCTGGCCTGGGCCAGGACGGCCTCGCGCCCGCGGCCCAGCACCTCGCGCTCCACGCCGTGGAGCGTCCCCGAGCGCTGCGCGCGGCCGTAGAGGCAGTCCTCGCGGCAGACGGCCCCGCGGAAGACCTCGTGGCAGGGCCGCCCGAGGATCTCCTCGGGGGCGAAGCCGACGAGGGCCGCGGCCGCCGCGTTGACGAACGTCACCTTCTTCTCGGTGTCGACGGTGAACATCGGGTCCGCGATCGCGCGGATCACCGACTCGTTCCAGGCGGTGCGGTTGGCGAGCTTGCGCTCGGCGCGGCGCTGCTCGGAGATGTCGCGGAAGATGCCGATCGCCCCGCGCGCGGCGCCCGCGGCGTCGCGGATCGGGGACGAGGTCGCCAGCACCGGGACGGAGCGGCCGTCCCGCGTGGAGATGGTGCGCTCCTCGGTGCCGGCGTCGCGCCCCTCGCGCAGCAGCTGCACGAGCCGGCAGCCGTCCCGGCAGTCCGCGCACGCCATGACCTCGCGGCAGGTGAGCCGTCCGACGACGTCCTCGCGCGCGTGCCCGGTCAGCTGGGCGCACGCCTCGTTCATGAACGTCACGACGCCCTCGCGGTCGACCACGATCATCGGGTCCGCGATCCCGCGCACGATGCCCTCGTTGCGCTCGAGGGCGTCCTGCAGGTTGCGCAGCATCGTGTTGAAGGCGGCGCCCATCTCGCCGATCTCGTCCGCGCTCGTCACCGGCACGGCGACGCCGGTGCGGCCGGCGGCCGCAGCGGTTGCCGCGTGCGAGAGCCGCGAGATCGGGCCGAGCACCAGCGGCTGCAGTGTCAGGAGCACCACCCCGACCGAGGCGAGGACGATGAAGGCCCCCCCCCAGAGCATGCCCGTCGTCATCGCCGAGATGTGCTGGCCGATGAGGCCGACGTCGAAGGTCAGGTCGACGGCGCCGAGGATCGCGCCCGGCCCCACCTGCCGGTGGCAGCCCGCGCACTGCACCGCGTTGCGCAGCGGGTAGACCTCGCGCAGCAGCGAGCGGGGGCCCAGCGCCACGCTGTCGTAGGCGGGCTTGCCGCCGCTGAACGCCTCCTCCGTCAGGGTGTCCACGACGCGGGTGCCGATCTCCCCGCGGGCGCCGCTCTGGGTCACGGTGCGGTTCCAGTCGATGATCCGCACGCCGGCGACGTCCCCGCCCATCATCCCCTCGAGCATCTCCTGGATGCTCGCCATGTCCCCCGCGCGCATCGAGCGCTCCATGCTCTTGACGACCGCCTGTCCGACGGTCGCCATGAGGTGGCTCGCCTGCTCCAGCGCGCCCGCGCGCTGGTAGCGCACCATGAAGAACATGAACACGCCGAGGATCACCGCGAGCGTGACGCCGAGCGACACGATCACCTTCGGTCCGAGCCTCATCCCCTTGAGCATCCGCTCCTCCTCGCGCCCGCCGGACGTCGCCGGCCGGCCGCGTCTAGACCCCCTCGTCGACGACGAGCCGCGGGGCGCCCAGCACCTTCTCCACGTCGATGAGCACGATCATGCCCCCGTCGTGCGGCACGATCCCCGCGACGGCGTCCTCCGCCATGCCCCGGCCCGGCCCGAGCGATCGCCTGAGCTCGGCCGCCGGCACCGTGACGATCCCCTCCACCCGCTCGGCGAGCAGGCCGACGGCCATGCCGCAGCCCTCGACGACCAGTATCCTCGCCGCCTCCCCCACCTCCGGCGCCTCGCGCCCCAGCAGCACGGCCAGGTCCAGAACCGCCAGGACCACGCCGCGCAGGTTGAACACCCCCCGGACGAAGGGGGGAGCGGTGCACACGGGCGTGATCCGGCCCGCGCGCAGGATCTCGCGCACGGACGTGGCCGCCAGCGCGCAGCGCTCGGCGCCGACCCCCGCCACCACCAGTTGAAGCCGCTCGGCGCCCTCCAGCCCGGGGTCGGGGGCGGCCGCCAGCTCCGTGGCCCTGCGGCGCCAGACCTGGGCGAGGTCCTCGGCAGGCTGCTCGACGCGCTCGAGCTGCTCGATCCGCTGGCGTATATCCCGCCAGACGCGCTCCGACTCCTCGCGGCGGCGCTCCCAGACGCCGGCGCTCACGGCGCGTCCTCGCCGTCGGGGAGCATGCCGAGGATGGTCTCCCGCAACCCGCCGACCGTCATGCCCTCGACGCCCTCGACCGGCGCCTCCGCGTCGCGCCCGCGCAGCAGCCGCAGGGCGTTGGCGAGGCTGCGGCGGGCCAGGCGGCCGTTCCCGGCGGCGGCGTGGTGGAGGCCGGTCTGGAAGTGCCCGAGGACGAAGCCCGGCGCCAGGTACAGCGTGCGCCGCAGGTAGTGCAGCTCGCGCTCGCGCTCCCCGGCGCCCCGCGCCAGCAGGGCGAGCAGGTAGGTTGCCTCGAGGTGCAGCGGGTTGAGTGCCAGCAGCCGCTCGGCGAGCGCCCGGGACGCCGCGGCGTCGCCGCCGTCGGCGAGCAGGCGGGCGGCGCTGTAGAGCGCGCGCTCGTTGCCCGGGTTCACGGCCAGGACGCGGCGGAACGCGTCGACCG